>JABDKK010000152.1 GCA_013002265.1 Candidatus Nitrosopumilus sp.
ACCTGGTATATGTGAAGATTGTAGGGAATACGTCACGTATTCCAAAAAGTCAATGCAAACCCATGCAGAATTACTGAAAAAACACCGGTGTCCAAAGTGTGGAAATTTTGCACTGAAAACATTGAGTGCTTACTTGTAATCGCGAGTAGTAATTCTAAACCCCAAATACACTCAAGTTCATAATTCGTGTAGAATAGATTTTTGATTCCAACATGTTTAAGTTCAAAATTATCTGATTACATCTATGGTTGATCATGATCAAGAACCTGATGGATATGAGATAATAATGATTGAATCAAAAGTTAGAGAGGGAATTTTTCACAAGGTTGTCAAAGACTTGGAGACCGGAAAGGCTGTTTCCTGTTCTTGCAAATGTTGGACCAAGGGGAACAAGCCTTGTTTTGGCATGAGAACTGTTGGATTTGATAGTTGATCTAATCATTTTATTTGAACTATTTTTTAGAATGTAATCCCAATGCGCTTGTTCATTCTTTACCTGCCAAAAGTAACCTGACCAGTTATTCATGGTCTGACTGCAGATGGAAGTCATTCTTGAACAGTCAGGTTATTTTTTTACAATAACCTTCCTCTTTAATTCCAAAATTAACTCCTTTAATTCCATGTCCTATCGATGTATGCTCTGTGATGTTAGATTGGACACTCCACAAAAACTTGAGGTTCATCTTCAGATCGAACACAAATGGAAGCAAAAGAAAGAATCCTCAAATGGACTAGATACATGGACATAACCTATACTGTATCTTCTTGTTCATTTTCATCATGATCTCTTCTTGATGGTCGAACTGGAATGTAAATTATTGTCAACAAGAGTTATATGCGAATTTTCTATTTAGCACTCACTGAGAAATTGTTCATCTGTACAATGCCTCCTTGGTGTGGGATTATCTTGATTTTCCTAGCCTCTCAGTTGAGGAAATTTATCAGTTGAAGAGAAGTTAAAAAATATCATCATGCATTACATGTTTGTTTACAGGTAGAAAAAGAAGGTTAGAAATCAGATGTTGTTCTAAATTCAGTACGTAATTTTGAAATTTGACAGTGTTTAGTGTTCAAAAAATGAGCTTTAACATAAATTTAGTAAAAATTTAGTGTCTACATGATATCGGGGTTTGCAACATCTGAGGGAACCAAAAAATTTGCCCAAAACTCAGGCGTGAATCAAGCAAATTTCAAACACTTTCAAAACCTTTCACTATCAAATGTTGGAATGGGAACATATCTGGGCGATGCTGACTCAAAAACAGATGAACTTGTAAAAAATGCAGTAAAACAGTCTATTGAATCTGGAGTAAATGTAATAGACACTGCAATTAACTACAGGTCTCAAAAGGCAGAACGCTCAGTTGGAAGGGCAATATCTGAACTCGTTCAAGAGAAAAAAATCTCTCGCGATCAAGTCTTCATCAGTTCTAAAAATGGATATGTTACAAATGATGCAGATGTCGGTTTGGGTTTTTGGGAATATGTCAAAGAAGAATATGCTCAAAAAGGCGTAATCAAAGAAGGCGATGTCACTTCTGGATATCACTGCATGACTATTCCGTACCTTTCAGATCAACTGGATAGGAGTCTTAAAAATTTGGATTTGGATTGTCTTGATTTAATGTATCTTCATAATGCCGTAGAAGGTCAGATTAAAGATGTTCCAAAAGATACATTCATTGAGAATTTAAAATCTGTCTTTGAACTGTATGAACAAAAACGCAATGAGGGAAAAATAAAATTCTATGGTATGGCAACATGGGAGTGTTTCCGTGTTGCAAATGATAACCCACAATACTTGTCACTGGAGGAGACAATAAACATTGCCAAAAAAATTGGCGGCCAAGATCATGGATTCCGATTTATTCAATTACCATACAACATGCACTATGATCAAGCATTACTTGCAAAGAATCAAACTCTTAACACTAAATCCGTATCGATTTTGGAATCTGCTTTTTCATTAGATGTTGGAGTTTTTACCAGTGTTCCATTCATGCAGGGTAGGCTATTGGCACCTGGTGTCATGCCTGAGTTTGGTGAACTCAAACCTTCGCTTAGGGCATTACAGTTTATCCGCTCCTCTCCAGGTGTAATCGCACCACTAGTTGGACAAAAATCGCCTCAGCACGTATCAGAAAACCTAGAGATAATGAATGTCCCGCCACTAACTGAAGATGATTTTGTATCTCTGATCAAGAAACTGACATCGTAAATTCATAATCGAAATTATATATGAGGAAAATTATTCCCCCATCATAAGGAGTCCTATGCATGTCTACTAAAATTTATGATTATACAAAAATTTGTGATTCAATAAAATCACTTGACCCAAAAATTCGTTTTGCAGGCGTAATTAATGAACGTGGCCGTTTGGTAGCTGGTGGAATGAAAGAAAATGTAGATCCACTTGAGAGTGAAAAAGATGATGAGATGATTTTCATGGAATTGGCCTTGCGTGTAAAAATGAGAAAAGAATTTGATAAGCAACTAGGGCCTGTAAATTTTGCTCTGGCCTCAAGGGAGAGAGCACTGGCAATCAGTTTTCTAATAAACGAAGATATTTTGTATGTGGTATCTGAACCCGATGCTGATTATGGAACTCTTCCTAAAAAAATCCTCTCTATTATTCACGAATAATTTCTGTTTCAATTTTTGGGACATTTCGATGATCCTTAATTACCAAAAACCGTTCTAAACATTTAATGGAAAATTATAATAAAACTGGCTCATGGCAAAATTGATTTTGATTGTATGGCAATGGCTGAATTAACTAAATAGATTGGACATGTTGTTAAGTATTCGATTAAGCAGTGTCGAGATGAATTAAATTCATAAGAGATTGAACATGTTGTTAAAATGACTTGTGATGCTATTTCAAAAATGAGTAAAAAACTGTCAAACTTACTGTATGGTTATAGAATACTACAGCGACTTTCACAATCTGATTTATAAAATTCAATTCAAGACAGTTTCTCCAAAAACATTACCACATGAGTGGTTAGTTTGCGAGAGATGTTGTCAAAATTTAAAATCTTTAATGATACAGATTCCATTTTATCTATGACTCTACTAACTGGTGAGAAAATACCAAACAATTAATTTCAAAGTCTAATTGATTTTTTGAGTACAAAATGGATTTTAGTTCCTAATCTATAAATAGAATTCACATAAGAAAAACATGTGCCAGTAGATCCTGTATGTGGAATTGAATTAACTGAAGATTTAGCATTACTTCATGAACATGATGGTAAAAAATTCTATTTTTGTTGTAATGGGTGCAGACGTATTTTTATTAAAAAACCTAGAAAATACAAAAACTTATCCTAAATTGGAAAGGCTCCACACATTCTACAAAACTTGGAATTCTCAACTTTGTGCTTGCAGTAAGGACATTTACTTTCTGCATTATTATCCACAGGCAAACCAAACATTTTCTTAAAAATCTCATAATAATACATCGATTCTCTACTTCTAATTATTACTCCCTCATTTTTTTCTACAGTTAACTTCTTTTCAACATAGGTTTCCTCTCCTATTACTGAGTTGAATAGATTTGTTAGGCCTGCTGTTCCTGAGCCATCCTGCATGGGGGATTTTTCCCTCCATGCAATCTGTGCTGGTATGTATTTTTCAAATGTTTTTCGTAAGATCAGCTTTCCATGTCTTTTTCCATTTTTATTCCCAACTTTCATATTTGGAGGAATTTTTTTTGCAAATTCAATAACCTTTTCATTTAGAAATGGCGATTCTATCTTTATTCCTAACTTTTCTCCAATTTTTTGTGTGGGAAAATGCATTACTGAGCAAACTCGTTTAATCTCATCTTCTAATTCTTCAATTGGTTTGTTTATCAAAAAGCTATACCCTGCAAATAATTCATCTGCCCCATCTCCTGTAATGATTGCATCCTCTCCGCTTTCTTTTGCCCATTTAACTGCCAAATACATTACAACATTATTTCGAATTTCAATATCATTGAAATTTTGTAATATTTTGATCGTTTCCTCTATTGCCTCTAAAATGGATGCTGTTTTTACACTGTAAATTGATAGCGGTAGACTCATTTCTTTTGAAATCATTTGGCAGTAGGTAAGATCTGTTGAAACAAAGTCTTCTGCAATAACTGCAACTGTTTTTGGTTTTCTGTGTTTTAGAAAATATGCAATAATGGAACTATCTAGTCCACCAGATAATGAAATCAAATCTGCTTTACATAAATCACATGACTCTTCTAAAAGACTGTAAACTTGCTTGGAAATATCATCCACTATTAACCAAGCAGGTTTGAAATTAAAATAGATATGCCTAGCATAATCTTAAAAAATCCAGTAGTATTGCAAACTTTAAATTCGTTTAGCCGCTCTTGAGAAATAATGCTACTGCCAGCTGAGATTGAATCAAAAACTCTCATTCCTGCACTACGAGCAATTCTTGCAAAAAAACTTGCTGAAGATCATAATATTAGAGAAGATGAGATTTCAAAAATGCTGGGAGTGACTCAAGCTGCAATTAGTAATTATATTAGAGGAACCCGTGGTGATCCTTCTTTGATTTCTAAACTATTGGCTGAAAAACAAGTTGCAATAATGATTGACGAGCTAAGTGATAGTCTGTCCTCTGATATGGCTTACACACCATCTAGTCTTTCGAAGTTTATTGGCCTTTGCAATTATATCAAATCAAGTCTGTTAATCTGTGAGATTCATCATAATTTGGAATCAGACATTGATGAACAAGTTTGCAAAGAATGTGAAAACATGCTTCTAAAAGGCCCTGGAAGCGTTTACTAAATTTTATCTAAAATAATTTCAACAGTTGATGTCATACTTCCAATACCTGCAGCAGATTCTGTGTCTAATGTAATTTTTCCAACTTTTGAATTTCCATTTAGCATTTTTTCAGTAATTATATTTGCAACTGCAACCGCATTAGGGATTGAATTTCCTTTTGCTCTTAAAATTACTTTTTTTTTATTGCCCAGAATTGATAATACGTCTACAGCCGATTGCATTACTGGATCATTTCCAATATTTATTATGGTATCTTCAGACTTTTTGGTCTGCTCGTGACCATACTGTTCACTTGTCTCGTCCATGAGCATTATTCAACAATCAGCAATTTTTTGTTCTTTTAAGTTTTATCGACCAATGATTCATTTTTCAAAGTAATCAATTGGAATATTTTGGAAATCTCCGTTTGGAAGGACCCTTCTAATTGTAATTGGTATGACTCTTTGTTCTAATTCCTCCATTGCAATATCTAATGAGATTCTTGCAGTTTTTGGAATTGGAATGAATGGTGGAGCTCCTAATGATAGTTGTAATGCTCTTGCACCCATAATTCTTGCTTTTTCAAATCTTGTAAGTGTTGGAGGACCGATTGTGATTTTTCCTTTCTCACAAGGAATTTCTGCTGCTTCATGCTCTTCAACTTTCTCAACAACTTCTCTGCTCTCAATCTCTTTGATTCTTTTTTCAAGACTTTCTTGATCTTTTTCACTTAGTGGTTCTAGCCCTCCTTTCTTCTCGATTAATTTTCGATAAGTGTCTAATGCTTTGTTTAGTCCGGCATTTGATTCTGTTGTATCTTCTGGTGTTTCTACAACTTCTTCAGTTTGAGGCACATCTAACAATGGGGCTTCTTTAACATCAGACAAGTAACAAAATTTTCTTAAAACGTTATATAATCTAATCATTTTAAAGTACGAATTGAGCGCATCTTCTGTTTCCAGAAAACAACTGATTTTAGAAATTCGTGGAAAGGCAAAAATCTCGTGTGATCTAAAACGTCATTTGTCTCCGCGCACTGTTGGGACAATAATGAGATCTTTGCCATTGGAAGGAAATGCTCATTTTTTGGGAAAAAGTATTTTGTATTTTGAAACTAGTGTTGACTCTGGAACAGAGAGGGCAAGATCTGAATTCAAAAAAGGTGACGTGGCGTTTTTATCCTCTTCTGGAAGTATTTGCTTTTTCCTAAACGATGTTGTTTCTGGAAAAACTATGACTCCTATTGGAAAATTACGTGACAATATTGATGTGTTAAAGAATGTTAAATCTGGAGATATACTGTGTATCTATGAAGAGACTGCTTGATACAAATGATGACCTGAATAACCGCCAACTCTTTTCACAGTTCCTTTAATTGCAGAATTTTTTAGAAATGCATTTGCTGCAGAAATTTTGACACCTGTTTGTCTTGCAAGATCTTGAACTGTAACCACTTTGGAATTTTGAATAATTTTCATGGCTTGCTGCTCGTTTACCTTAACTGTAATCTCTGCTTTCTTTGGACCACTTTCGCCTTTGTCTTTTTTACTCTTTTTAGTATCCTTACTTCCTGCTGATTTGTCTTTATTTGCAGCTGTTGGCTTTTTTGCTCCACCCATAAATCTAGAAAAAAATATTCCTCTTATAAACGATGAAGAATTTTACTGAGTGGAATTCTAATTAATTTGAAAAAATCTAAATTTATTTCAAGTATAAATAACATCTTGCCTTTCATTAACTATGGGTATTGTATCTAAAGGCGCTAAATGCAATGTTGAAGGATGTGATCAAGACGGTGCTCGTTCTTTAAACACTACAAAGGTGGAAAATGCTGGTCTTCGAGTAAACTCACCAGGTAAAAAAACTGTGCTCTGCAAAGAACACTATAAAGAGTGGAAAAAAGAATCTAAAGACGATCGTGATCTTGAACGTGCAAGATTTGATAAATTTTAGCTTTCTTTGTTAATTTGAAGGACTTTTAGAATAATCCTCTTTGAGTTTTTCATATAATTTGTCTAATTTCTTATAGAGTCTTTTTGGCTCTCTTTTTTTCTGGTTACTTAATACATACAATGCAAGAATCGGAAATGCAATTGTTGCATCTGCATATACTGTAACCATTCCGTTATGTGCATCTTGAACTTTGCCCCAACTTTTTCCTTCTTGTAGTGTTGCACCTGACAATCCCCCAGTATCAGGACGAGCATCAGTAATTTGAATAATGTAGTCTTGGCCACCATCGTTTCTTCTAAGAATTTGATCAAGTAATGGACCTGTTTGCTGAGCCGTATTTTTTGGAACTCCGCCACCTATCTCTAAAATTCCTGATTTCTTTGAATCATAAAGAATAGCTGCCTGTTCTATAATCTCCCTTACAAAATCTAAATTGTAAATTTTGTCTTTTAGTCTGTGAACTGCTAAATTCAAGGCCAGTGATGAATCCTTTATTGTAGATATGTAAACTGGTACGTCATATTCGTACGCCGATGTAACAAAACTTTTTTCCGGGTGTTTTGATTTTTCCTTACTTATCTTCCCCATCAAATTACAAAATTCTGCAGTTGTAAATGGCTTGTCTGGGAAATCCTCTCCAAACATATTTTGAATTAACTGATCTTCTGCCTCTAATGTTTCATTAAATTTAATGTAGACATCTCTAATTCTCACGATTTCATTTTCATACAATTTCATATCATCTACATCAAAACTTCCTTGTTTTACTGGTAATCCCCATGCAAAATGATCTTCGTGATATACATTTGCACCAGTTGTAATTATCCAGTCCACAAATCCTCTTTCTATGAGTGTCTTGATTATTCCACCAAACCCAACAGGTGTCATTGCTCCTGAAACTGTAAGACAAATTGTAGCATCTTCCTCAATCATCTGAGCATAAAGTTTAGCTGCATCTCCAAGTTGTCTTCCGTTATATCCTGTACTTGCAAAGACGTCCACTAAATCCTCTATGGTCATATTTGGATCTAGTTTAATGTGAGGAATATCTTTACCGTGAAATTCATGTGGGTCCACTTTGAAAAATAATTTTTTATTCTAATTAATACTTGCGGAAAGACTGCTTTTTGAATTGTCTTTTGATTCAAACATTACTTAATTAGGAATGATCTGAAATAATACTGATGAAAATAATTGATCTGCATAATCCTGAAAGAGTCAACAAATCTCCTGATGATGTAGAAATACTAATGTCTTCAGGAAGTTTTGTTCAAGACGAGTTTGTAATTTCTAAGGTGGAATTACGTCTTTACAATGAACGGCAAGATGACAAATTAGGTGCTTTTTCACTAATCACTTCTTTTGTAGAGACTGACAAAGGTTCAGTTGAAATGATTTTTGATGAGGGATTTCGTGGGGATTGTCCATTGAAAAGAACTAAGGATTTTTTAATTTCTAATTTGGGTATATCTGCTTTAGTTTTGCGCTCAATAATTTGCCTGCGTGAAAAATTAGATTGATTTCAAATTCCTACTGAGTATTCTTACTGATAATTCC
>JABDKK010000153.1 GCA_013002265.1 Candidatus Nitrosopumilus sp.
GTTGTAAGGTGCTTAATTGTTACAAGAATTTTAGTAACTTTTACACGATCGCCAAATTTCCATTTTGAAGGTGGTGTCTCATCAGAAACTTCTAAAACCTTAATTTTCATTTGCTTATTTCCAAACGCATCATGACTAATCAGTATTCTTTCATCTGTAAATTCCTCAAAACTAATTCTAGAATTTACTTCTGCATCTGAGACTGTTTCTAAAATAGAATCAGTAATATTTTCAGTGCTTTTTAGATCTGTTTTTTCTTCAGACATCAATAAGACTTGCATCTTATCCTTAAAAAACAATTTGAAATATTGATGAGTTATGCACTATGTCTTTGTTTTGTCTTAAAAGGCATCAGGCATTCTTCAAGAAGAACTTCTTTTCGCGAACCATTAATTTTAGCAAAAAACTTACCTTCATAGGTGCAAATACAATCAGTCACTTGATTCGATTCATCCCAAATCTTAAAAAACTCTCTTAGTTCACGACTCTCATATTTTCTCAAGCCAATTCTTTTCTTTGACAGGAATTTAAATGCCAAAATAACATTTCGTTTTTCGTAAATATCAAAGGTCTTAATCCATTCTAGGCATCTCTCAATTTGATCTGCAGGTACCACAAGAGCAGTACTAGTTCCAGATTTGGCTTCAATTGTAAAAATTTTACTTTCTTCATTATTTACTGCTAGAACATCAGGCAAGGCAATACTGGGAGAACCTAATCTAAAAGCTTTCCATTTTGGATGTGTTTTGAATCGTTTAACTATGGTGTCTTCCCATTGATATCCACGCTGTCTGCGTGTTTTAGCAGCTTTTCTGTTATTGACTTTAGTTTTCTTTATAATTTGAGGTTCTGGTAATACGGCTGTGGACATTTTTCTTTTCATCACCATAAGACTCTGTTTTTAGGTATAGTAAAGCAGGTAATTACAAAATAACCAAACAAACGTTAGCAGGTGCATATTTTTTTTTGATTAAAATTATGAGTTCTTTCTTCATTTAGTAGGTATGTGGATACTAACTCACATGTTTACGGTAGTTACACATGCAATAACCCTGTTTTTAGTTATAATTCCTTTGATCATAATAGTAAAAAAGATAGATATTTTTTAAAAACTATTATTTTAATAATTTTATCATGTCAAGGTAATCAGGAGCAATCACATGAAACTCATCAGCAAGTTCTGGTACGAGTTTTTGTAATATTTGTGAAGATGTTAGAAATCTATACAACAACAAAACATATGAGTCATCAGAAGGTCCTGCTTCCAAATAAAAAACATAGGGGCCTTCATTTTTGATTGTTTTTTCTTTTACCCTAATTATGTCAACATCTTAGCACAAAATATCGCCGTAAACAATATGGTCTGTGGCAGAACCGTACTTGAGGACAGGAGTTCCTGTAGATTTTAGTGCAGATACATCATTGATTAGTATAAGAGCAAAGGTCATTATCAAAGACGATATTGCAACCAAACCCATCAATATTGATTTTTGTTTCATGAAAGGTGATTTCACAAAATTACATGTGGAGAAATTTAAAGATTATACCCAAATTGATTACAAATTCAAGAATAGAAAACATGTTCTTTGGAAGACATGATATGACAGAAGAGATAGCATGTTTAAAATTTCAATAACCGATTTTGAAAAATTGCAAATAATTGGATTTAAAAAAATGGTTGACATGATTGAGAAATAAGTTAAATTCTTCATAATCTTGCACCATTATCGTGAATAATTTATTTCATCAATGGTACTCAGTGTTTTAGATCAGGTATCTAAGTTGTACAAATACTTCAGACTGAATCCTACTTGTATATTAATTGAAAATATAGGAAATATCTAAAAATCAGATAGTACTCTATTTTATATTGACAGAAATTATTATAGAACAACTATTGGAACAAAGAAATTCATATCTTAATATTTTAAAACATTTTGAATTTCAATTAATTTTAGAGCCCACCAAAAAGGAAATAGAAAATATTGAAAAACTTCAAGCAAGCACTATTGAACAAGTAAAAAAAATTGAACAGGAATTAGCATTTCTCTCAAATTCAAAATCCTAGATACAATGAGTTTATCAAACCCCGTTATCTTATTAAAAATATGTTTGATGAATTAATTGCTAAATTGATATTACTAAAAAGATCTTTTGCAAAAAAATATTCTGGCAGTGCACACATTCAAGAAATTCTACCAACTTCAAGTTCAAATGAAATCAATATTGATGATAATCATTTACAAATTCTTCATGATTTTGCCAACAAAAATCCCATATACTTTAACTCATATGATGAAAAAATTGATGGCGTTAATTGTACTGTATATGAAGGCGATATTAACGAATATTGGCTCAATAGTATCAAACATGGCTCTAGTTGTCAACCATTTTACCCAACATGGATAGTCTCAGCATATATCCTAACATTAATTTCACAACATCTAGGGTACAAAGAATTAATCGATATTGGTTCTGGGGATGGAAGAATTGCATTTTGTAGTTCTTTTCTTGGATTAAACTCTCATAGTTTTGAAATAGACGAAGGATTGGTAGAACTACAAAAAATAATTTCTAAAAAAACTAACAACTTTTTTTATCCTCAATGTAAGGATGCTCTAGAATTAGATTTTTCAGAATTAAATTTCGAAAAACCAATTTTTTTCATTGGAGGATTACCACAAATGGGTGGAGATATCTTAGCAACAAGTATAATTAAAAAAATTAAAAACAACCCCAAAATTTCCCACAATATTGGTATGGTATTTGCTGGAACCAATTCTAGACGGCAATTAGCAAGTAACACTAACAATGGAGGATGGAATTCATTGGTTGAAAAATATAATTTAGATATTTTTGATTGTGTTTCATTACCGACAGTTTGGACATTTGATCAAGAATCTGAAACTCCGTATATTTATTCAAAGTTTAGACAACTGTGAAGAAATAATTTTCTTCGAGAATACCGCATTTTTCAAGCTTTACAGTCTGTCCTATTGCTGGGGCTTCGGAGATTCTTGCTATAATCCTCATGTTTTTTTCAAATTCAACAAGGCAAAAATATCCCTCATCATTTGAGGAATATTCTATAATTTTTCCTTCATCTACTGATTTGGTAAGAGATACTTTTCCAAAGCAATTATTGCAAAATTCTGATGGGGGCCAAACAATTTTTTTGCATATTGTACATTCAGGAATTAAAAATATTCCATTGGACAAATTTTCATCAAAATTCATTTTTCTAAAATTAATACAGTAGAGGAAGTGGATGCAGCGGACATATTATGTACTAATCCTGTATTGGCATTATCCACTTGACGTTTTTTAGCATGAGTTTGTAGTTGTTGTGCAATTTCTATAGTTTGAGCTATTCCAGTGGCTCCTAATGGATGTCCAGAACCAATTAAACCGCCTCTTGGATTAATTTTAAAATTATTTGTATCATGTAGGTTCTTTATCATTTTCACTCCTTTTCCAAATTCCGAAAAACCCAACGATTCCAATATCATGGGCTCACAAACAGAAAAAGCATCGTGAACTTCTGCAACATCAACATCATTTATTTTTCTATGAGCCATTTTTAATGCCGATTCTCCTGCAATTTGGCTTGATTTCATTAAACTAAAAGTCTTAGATTTTGTAAAACCTGCAGATGTAGTTTTTTGCCCTATCCCAGTAATCCATATTGGGGTATCGGATATTTTTTTAGTAGTTTCTTCAGATGTAAGTAGGATTGACGCACTACCGGTACAGGGTCTAGAGCAATTCAACAAATGTATGTCTTCAGTCATTTTTTTAGAATTAACAATATCTTTTATTGTGTATATTTTATGATTTAGCGCATTTGGATTTTCTTTTGCCTGCTTGTAATTTTTAACAGACACCACTGCTAAATCCTCATCTGTGATTGAAAATTCTCTTTTGTAGGCCTTTGTAAAAATTGATGCCCAAAAAATAGGATGCTTGAATTCTCCCCTTGAATTATCCCACTCCAAGATTTGTCCTGGACTATCGTATCTTTCAGCACCTGAAACTAAAACAGCATTTGCAAGGCCTGATTTTATATAAGAATATGCTGAAACAATAGAATTTGTTCCTGAATTACATAAATTTTCAATTGAATGGGCTATTTTTGGCCTAATGCCTGCCATTTCTGATAAAATGGGTGAGAGATATTTTGAATTATTATTAGTGGATACTAAAACAGCATCAATGTCTTTTTGTTCAATTTTTGAATTATTCTCAAAAAGATCTTTTACTGATTCCAGCAGTACTGACTCAATTTTTTGATCATCTTTTCTAAACGGTGTTATACCGTATGCTGCTATTCCTACTTTTGTCATTTTATTCATCTACAAATGTCTGTATTAATAATTTAAAAGATTCATCTGTTTTTCCAACCGGATTAAATTGAATAATTGGTAAATCAATTCCTGTTTCTTTAAAGTTTTGAAGTTGTTTTTTACAATCATTTGGAACCCCCGCAATTGCAAGTGAATTTAACATTGACTCACTAACTAATTCATAATTTGATTTAAATCCTGATTTTTTATATTCATCATAGATGTTTGATGTTTCATTCTTAAATCCATTTTTTTCTAAAAATTCCCTATATATTTTTCCAACTGAAATGTAAAAGGCCAAAGTTTTTTTTGCACGTTGAATTGCTAAATCTCCATCTTCAGAGACACATGTTATTATCTGACATGTCACATCAATTTTTTTCTTTGATTGCATTTTTGAAATTGTTTCTTTTAACTCTCTTATGGGTCTAAGATAAAAAATGATACCATCTGCAATTTCCCATGTCAGCTCGACCATTTTTTTATTTATAGCAGCAAGATAGATTGGAATAGATTTTCTTTTTGGTTGTATTAACAAAGTAAAGCCTTTCAAATTATAAATTTGTCCTGAATAATTAATCTGCTTTCCTGTTAAAGACAATCTAATTATTTCTACATACTCTTTTATTCTCTGAACGGGGTTTTGAAATTTATTTCCATGAAAATCCTTCACAATTGGAACACTACTTGTGCCAAGACCGAGTATTATTCTTTGATTTGAAATAGTATCTAATGTAGCAGCACCCATTGCAATTACTGTTGGACTTCTTGAGTAAATATTGACAATAGATGAACCCAGTTTTTGCTTGTGGGTTTTGCTTGCTATGGCACTCAGCATTGAGAAATTTTCCATACCCCATGTTTCAGGAACCCAAATAGAATCTAAATTCGTTTTTGACAATAAACTGGAATAAGCTAGAATTTGATCAACCGACAATAGTGAGCCTAAACTACATGCAATCCTCATAAAAGATTATACAAATTATCAATATTCTAGTGTATCTCTTTAAAATCAAATATTGGGTATAATCTATAACGTTTTTTCAACAATTGAGGCTATTTTGATATACTGAAAAACACAATGGATGTCTAATAGAAAATATGGGGGGGTTGTATATTATCTGAATTTACCTACTATCTTGTAGACAAATATTAGAATAATACTCACAAAATTCCAAATTTTTGTTAAATTAATTCATCTGTTTTAGTATTAGGTAAATTTTGATTGAGGCCAAGTATTATCAGAACATATTTGAAAATTAATTATGAGTGAACTACTTTATGGAGAAAATAATCCCCAAGAATCTACTTTTTGGAATGATGTCATAAAATATGCTGCAATTACAAAAGATGAATCTTTTGTTGAGGAAGTAGCATATTTGATGGTAACCTTACATCGAACGGGTGCATAATTTCATAATTTTATGCAATTATTTTATTTATATCTCTAGAACAATCTTCCATATCTTTGAAAGAATCAATAGAATACCACTTTACATTTTTGAATTTTACAAGATTTAGTTTTCCTTTTTTTGCATATTCAGGAAATAGTGTTTTTTCTATATCTCCTTTATCTGGTAATTCTTTTAAAATTTCATGATTTAAATGATATATTCCTGCATTCATCCAAACTTCTGAAATTTCTTTTTTTTCTTTAAAATTAATTATTTTTTTATCTTCGATTTCCAATATTCCAAATTTTGTTCTTAATTCAATTGAAGCAACTGAATTTTGTTTTTTAACAAGTTTTTTTAAATCGATATTAGTAATTATGTCCCCATTAATTACAATAAAGGATTTTCCTTTAATCATTTTTCCTGCTTTTTTAATTGCACCTCCTGTACCTAAAGGAGTGCTTTCATTTGAAAATTTTAGTACGACATTTAATTTTTTTATATTCAAATAATTCTCTAGTATTTCTTTTTTGTATCCAATACAAATGATTATTTCGCTTATGCCAAATTTTTTTAGATATCTTATTTGCCATTCAATAATAGGTATATTGTTGATTGACACAAGTGGTTTTGGAATATAATCTGTAACGGGTTTTAGCCTCTTCCCTTTTCCTCCAGCTAAAATTATTGCCCTCATTTACTTTTATCCTATTATTAGACTATATGAAAATTCTTAATTGGATATATCTAAAATTAATTATTTTTCACATTTGATGAATTATTATTCTTGATCACTTCTTCCATTTTTTTAGCAAATTCATTGTAGATTTTTTCAAGATCGGATAATTCTAATTCAACTCCCAATTTTTTCATTGTTTTCTTCCATGATTCGATATATTTTTCATCATCAAGTCCTTTACCCAAAGTCTCTGCAATAGAATGAACCCCCTCTGTTTTTCCTAATGAATAAATGGCAATTTCTCTATCCGATAGCATTCTAACCACTTTCTGTAAGATAATAATGTAATTCAGTGTAGCATTCTACACAATATTCCTGAAAATCAGTATGGTCACAATCATAGACCTTTTTTACATCTGAATTACATTTTGCACATGTAGGCATTAGTTATGCTCCGTTTAGGATTTTTTTATCTTTATTGCACCTAATGCAATTTGAAAAATTGCAGGGGCAAACAACATTGCAGGATTTCTTTCTACACCTTCTGGAGATGGTGTTACAACCATTGCTAGTCCTCCAATTAAAATCAAAATCCCAGAGCCAATTATCATTCCCCCTAAACTCTTTGATGGTACTTTAAAAGAAATGAAGAATGCTATGATTGGCAAGATAATTGCTGGAGTACCCAGTCCAATACCTCTTTGCATATCATCTAATGGCAGAAAACCATTATGATCATCGTTTCCCATTGCAGCAGCTACATCGGCACCATACAATACTAGTAACCCTATTGAAATTCCAGTAATAATCATAGATGCTTTCAGTAACATAGCAGGTAATACTATTTACAACTAATAAATCTAATCAGATGGTATGACAATTGTTTTATGTTTTATTGTCTTTAGTTTTTCTAATAGGACATCAATTGATTCGCCATTCAATCCCACTATATTGATATGACCTAATTTTCGTAGTGGTTTAGATATTTTTTTACCATACATTTTCAGAAATAATCCTTCACCAGTTATCTGAGGTGTTTTGTATTCTCCTGAAAAATCAAGATTTCCTAGAATATTATACATTATGGTATTGCGTAATAATTTTGTATTTCCTAATTCCAATCCAAGTATTGCTCTTAGATGTTGTTCAAATTGCGATGTTTCACTAGACTGTAATGAATGATGTCCTGAATTATGAACTCTTGGAGCAATTTCATTTATTATTATTTCATTTTCTTGTGTTAGAAACATTTCAATCCCAAAAATTCCTGCACCCTTTAGAACATCCATTATTTTTTCAGCAATCGTTTCTGCTTTTTTTGTTACTTCGGAAGTAACTCTGGCAGGTGCAATTGTTTCTCTGAGAATATTACGTTCATGTATATTTTCAACAAGGGGATAAGTTTTGATTTGACCGTGAGTATTTCTTGCTGCAATCACAGATACTTCCATTTTGAATGGAACAAATTTTTCTAATAATAATTTCTGTCCTTTAAAATATTCATATGCCTTTTTGATTTCTTCTTCAGAATTTATTTTGTAATTACCTCTTCCATCATATGCATCTCTTCTTGCTTTAAGTAATGCTGGATACCCGTATGATTTTAACCCTTCACGTACATCGTCAATAGAATCTATTTTTATAAAATCCGGTACAGGGATGTTATTTTCTGATAGGAATGATTTTTGCAAAAACTTGTCCTGAATAATTTTTAATGTTTCAGGGGAGGGATTAATTTGAGCATTTTTTTCAACAGATTTTAAGATATCACTGTCTCCAGATTCAATTTCGTATGTAATAATATCTGATTTTTTAGATAATTCAATAATTGCATCTTTGTCCTTAAAATCTGCAATAATCTGTTCTGCTCCCACTTGAGATGCAGGACAGTCATCATTTGGATCTAAAACAATAATTTTCGATATTCGTTCAGGCATCTTCTTAGCTGCTTCTGTAAGCATCATTCCCAATTGACCTCCTCCAATTATCCCTAAAATCTTCCCCATCGCTATCAAACTGATTATCGATTAAAAATATCTAGTGATGGTTGAAATATCAAAAAAAATTTCTTGTAATAGTTTTATAGATATACTTTCAAATATTTTCATATTATGTCTGATTCAACAAAACCTCTTGTTGGAATTATTATGGGTTCTAGTTCTGATAGCAGGATAATGAAAGGAGCAGCCGAAATATTAGATGAGTTTAAAATAAAACATGAGGATCAAATTGTTTCAGCCCATAGAACCCCTTCCCGATTAGATGAATATTCTAAACATGCCGAGAAAATGGGTTTTAGAGTAATTATTGCGGGAGCTGGTGGTGCAGCACATTTGCCTGGAATGATTGCATCTCATACTACAATTCCAGTAATTGGGGTTCCTATTCTAGTATACAACGATAAACATCCAAGAAAAACTGAAACATCCAAATTTTCCGCCTTTGGGGGATTAGATTCTTTGTTATCAATTACGGAGATGCCTTCAGGGTCTCCTGTTGTTTCAGTTGGAATCAATAAAGCAGGAAACGCTGGGATTTATGCAATTAAAATACTTGCAAATGAATTTCCAATTTTAAAAAATAAATTAAAAAAACATAAATCCCTACAACATAATTCCATAATTAAAGAATCAGAGCAGTTAAAGAAAGAAGGATTGGCAAAATTTGTCAAAAAAAAATTCAAATAATTTAAGTCAACAAAGTAAATTGTATCTTTTTCTTTTTTAACGATTCTATTAGCATAGCAGCTTGCTCTTTTCCTTGTGTTTCTAGACTCAACGTAACTGATGCAGAACCAGCATTGATATTTGAGCTTAATCTATCATGTACCACTTCTACAATGTTTGCATTTGCCAAAGCAATTTCATCAACTATTTCTTTGAACGCACCTGGTCTATCGGGTAACAGTATGGATAGTTTCAATAGCCGTCCCATTGCTGCAAGACCTTTATCGACAATTTGACCTAGTAAATACATGTCAACATTTCCCCCAGCTAAAACTGCTACTATTTTTTTACCTGGAGATGGTTTTTTTGAAACTAAATATGCTAAACTTGCAGCACCTGCCGGCTCTACTACCCATTTCATTCTCTCCATTAACAAAAACATGGTCTTAATAATTTCAGCATCATCTACCAAGACAATCTCATCAATAAGATCTTTAATAATCGAAAAAGTGAGTTTTCCAGGCATTTTAACAGAAATTCCATCCGCAATAGTTCTAGAACCTCCACTATTCACTAACTTTCCTTGTTTGACAGATTCATACATTGATGGAAAAGATTCTGATTGAACGCCGATTACTTTGATGTTTGGGTTTTTTTCTTTTAATGCTATAAGTGTGCCCGCTGCCAACCCCCCACCACCAATTGGGATATAGACTTCATCAACATCAGGTAAGTCTTCTAGGATTTCTAGTCCTATGACACCTTGTGCTGCAATTATTTGAGGATCATCAAATGCATGTATTATGGTTGCCCCAGACTCATGTGCAATCTGTTTTGCTTTTTTAGAGGATTCATCATAATTTACTCCTTCTAAAATTACTTTTGCGCCATATCCTCTTGTTGCTGACACTTTAGCTGGGGATGCATTTTTTGGCATGACGATTGTGCATGAGATTTTTTCTAGAGCAGACGCAAATGCAACACCTTGAGCATGATTTCCTGCAGATGCTGCAACAACTCCATTTTTTTTCTCAGCATCAGATAATGATTTTATTTTATAATATGCACCACGAATTTTAAATGAGCCTGTTTTTTGTTGAAACTCTGCTTTCAAAAAAATTTCTGATCCTGCTAAATTACTAAATATGGACGAATGGAGTAATGGTGTTTTTCTAATCTCATCACCTCTCATTGAATTTGCTTTTATGATTTCATCATATGACGGGTTCATTGAAAATGTGCTAGTAAAACGGCGTATTTGACTTCTTCTATAAAAATCGATGCTGTTTGTTAATTTTTATGCCTAGTGTTTCAGTAATTCATAAATAGTTCAAAAAGTTCGATCAATTATAATCGAGGGATCGGATACTCCCCTTTGAGAACATATCTCATTTTCCGATTTCTTGATTCTGAATTAATTTTTTAAGATGTTTTCTAACTGATCTAATCTTTCTAATATCTTGATTTGTGTGGATTCAGAAATTTTTCTTGGATCAAACAATCCCTCTCTATTTTTATTTTTAATAAATTCAAGATCAATAGTAAATAGACAACCTTCTTCTCCAGTAACTAGTCTAGTGTCATCTATTAAGACAGGTGTTGTTTGATAAGTTTCTACCAATAATGAATCAAGCTCATTGAATAGTTCTTTCTTTTTTTTCAATAATTCTTTAAAATCAATTCCCTCAGACTGTTCAATTTCAGAATAAACTTTTTCTCTAAGATCATCATTTTCGTAAAATATCTCAAACAGTTTTTGATGATCAAAGTCTTTGTAACCCATCTCCTTCAGCTTGTCTAAAACAAATTGATCATTGTTATCAGACATTTCGGATTCTTTGGTTTTGGTTAAATCCACAATTTCTGATAATTCTTTTTGACAATCAATGACTCTTTGATCAGGTCTATAGTAAAGTAAAACATGGAATTGTAAGGAAATATGACCCGATATCAAATAACTTCCTTCCATAACTTCAAATTTTGTAAAAACTCTTCTAAGATCTTCATGATTTGTAATTGAAACTTCTTGTAAAGACCAATCATTTAATTTGTTGTGGATATTCTGAAAATAATCAATTACTTGTTTTGGATCAAATGTTTTTTGTTCAGTTATGGTAGAATCCCCTAGCATTACTTTTGTATCGATCATTTTAGTATTTTCTGTAATTTTTGAAAGAAATAATTTCTGAATTGAATCGTTCTTTTTATTTAGTTTTTGTATGAAATCATTACTAGATCTTGTTCCTAATCGCACAAGAATTAGCAATTAATTACTCTCCTTAAACCTTCATCAAAATCTAAATATAGATGATCTTAATTTTAGGCGTGGAAAAATCAGAGAACATATTTTGTCAAAGAGATATCTTCGGATTTTATGAAAAGAACAGTGGTGATATTTGTATCCAAATGTACTAAATGTGGGTGAATTCTACTAAAATTAGGTGATTTTAATGACTGCAGAAGACCACTCTAAAGAAATGCACAATAATTCTAGTCACCAAAATAAAAGTTCTGATTTTAAAATAGTCGACATGCTCCTTAGTAAAAATAAAGAGATCACTGTAGATTCTGAAACCATGATTTTAGAGACTCAAAAAAGAGTTTGGGGGGCTCTCAAAAAAGGATATGAATATTCTGGGATGATTGATGAGTCTGATAAATTTTTACGAAAAAATGTTTTTTCAAAATTAGACATGGTTGTACTTTATGTCGATTTGGTTGGTTCCACTACTATGACTCTTGAAATGCCCGAGGAAAAAATTGCAATAATTGTTAGCTCTTTTTCTCAAGAGATGGCAGCAGTAATTAGACAACATCATGGTTATGTTTTAAAATTTGTCGGGGATGCTGTAATTGGTTATTTTGTTGCAGAAAGTAATGCACTACTAGCAGCAGATAATGCTGTAAATTGTGCCAAATCCATGATTACAGTTATTCAAAAGGGAATTAACCCAATTCTTAACCAATATGACTATCCTGATTTAATGGTAAAAATTGGTGTTGATTTTGGACAAAATATTGTTGTAAGATATGGTGCTGATCAGGATAACTCTCATGTTGATTTAATGGGCCCTGCAATGAATATTGCTGCAAAAATCCAAAATTTTGCAAAACCTAATCAGATTTTAGTTGGTGATGATGTTTATCAGAGAATACATCCCAAATTACAAAAATCGTTTTTTCAAATCGTGTGGAAAAACAACGAATGGAAATATCGTTCAAGATTAACTGGCGAATTATACAAAGTGTATGAGTACAAAGGATAATTTAGAATTTATAAATTTGAGATAAAATTAATTTTAATTTTTACACTGTGAATCGGTCGGGACATTCAACATGCTCATAATGATGTTCAGTGAATTTTTCTTGAATCACATAAATTACAATTTTATGAAGATCTTTTTCTCTGATTTCTTTTTTACATTTGAGACATGTTTTTTTATAATTCATGTGTACCAGCGATCCAAATTAGGAATCTATAAGGATCAGCGATCAGCTCAAATTGAGTAAAAATGACTGGGAGTTTACTAAATGCTATATGAAATGCCTAAAGCAAGGCAGAAATATGGCAATTATCCCTTAATTCTTAATGGATAACATGGTGATGAATCATCTTCAGAATCTTTATGGATTAAATCCAAATATTCCGCACATTGCCTTTCAGTTTCCCAAATTGCCACCAAATTTAGCAAATCCTATGTTTAAAATTCATGAAAACCCCATGAAAGAGCAATTCTTACAACAAGCAGCAACAATTAATCAAAAACTTCAAGGATTCCAACACATGTATCAACAGTATGCATCAGGGTTATTGACAAAAAATTCAACAATAATTCCCCCTGGCCATCCTTTGTATAGCAGACATAATTCTCTTGAAACCCTTAAATCTGAAAATGATAAATTGTTTAAAGAAAATTTAGAATTGAAAAAGAAATTGCAAAAAGAATCTAATTTCAAACAAGATTAAATTTTACCAGATTATTTGTTTTTAGCAATCAGTAAGAATCCTTATTAATTTCAAACATCTCTTTTGAATATGGTAAAGACTGCTGCCGATAAATGGAAAGATTCCGTAATAAAATACAGAAAGCAATGTCAAAACATTCTCAAAATTTCTAATAACATTAGATATGTTGGAATAATCAACATATATGGCAGAACTCTTACCGGAATCGTTAGACCGAATCTAAAACCATTACTCAAATCTGAGCAAGTTAAAAATGAATTTTTCATTATCTCATCATTGATGTCCTTAAGAAAAGGAATTGTAGGTTCAGTTGGAAAACTTGACCATGTTGTTTTACAACATGAAAAAGTAACAATTGTTTTATTGAATAAAAAAGATATCACATATTATGTTTCGATAAATAGAAAAGAAAAAAGCTTAGAGAAAATAATTAGTTCAATTAAAAAAATTATCTAAGCTGGAGTAAATCCTTGATATCCGCCAGTTTGTTGAGCTTTATCTTCAAAGATTGGCTCAAATAAGGAAATCAGATACTCGTCAGGATCCAAAATGACTGCATTTTTCCCTGCGTCTTTTTCAACAATATCTCGATGAATAGTGACGCCTTTTTCTCTTAGTTCCTCAACTGCAGATTTTACATCACCAACAAGGAAACCTATGGTAATACCATTTTCAATGGAACTGCCAATATGTTGTGCAGTTAGTGATGCGGGATGTAAACTCAATAAAGCTCCTGATGTACCCAAATCCACCCATGATCTTCTTTGATTTTTAATTGGAAGGCCAATAATTTCATGGTAAAATTGTACGGATTTATCAAGATCTTTAACGGCTAATATGACATTTCCGACTTTTTTGACATTCACAAATATTATTGCAATAAGTTGCTTAAATTAATTGTTATTGGACTTCAACCATGGTTTCTGTTCTCTCAACACCACTGATTTTTTGAATTTGGTTTGTAACTTCTTTAATCTGAGATAATTCTTTTACATCGATTATTGCTACAGCGTCAAATTGACCGCTTGTTGGAAAAGAATCTGCCACTGAGGTAATTTTTCGCAATCTTGCAGCTATGAGTTTTTTTGGGGATTTTACCAAGATTATTGCCCTTACCAACCTAAATTAACCTCCACTTCAATCAATGTCTCAGTTGTAACAATCTCTTTAATTTTCTTAAAATCAATTACCATATTATTGATTTCGTCAATGTTTCCTTGTAAAATTACACAAATGTCAGCCCTTCCGGTAACAATCATTATTTGTTTTACAATTTTACGTTTTTTCTTTAAAATTTCAACGACTGCATCGACCTTACCGGGTTTTACAGCAATCAGACATAATGCGCGCATTATTTGCATACATCATAGAATCGGATAAAGGTTCCTAATCAAATGCTTCCTGAGATCTTGCTTCTTCAAGATAAGCCCTTCTTTCTTCATTAACTTTTTCTTGATCAATTACAATATCATCATCAACAATTACAATTCCCATATCATCAATTGGCTCTTCTTTTGGTTTTTTACCCTTAGCTTTTGCAGTTTTTGCTTTAGTCTTTGTGGTCTTACTGGATTTATCTTTTGCAGTTTTTACTTTTACAGTTTTTTTAGTAGGATCTTTTTTAGTTTTCTTTGCAGCTTTTTTTTCAGCCATGAATGTCGAAAAACAAGAGTTTGCCTTATTTTTAAAGATTATGGAGAATTTTCTTCTTTTAAAATCATAAAAATATTTTGAAAAGTTTAAAAAATTCAGAATTAATAAACACGATCATTTTTTTGATTTCAAATTGAGGATTTAAAGTCAATTCTATTCTTATATGAAAACAATCTTTAACCGATTTTAAAAAACTAATTGCGCGGGGTTTGGTAAGTACTCAGCATAATTGTTTCCCGATCAAATGAATCAGGATCTTTCTTTTTCTTCAAAGTATTTTTTTCCATTGTATTAATAGTACATTTCAATGATAAAAGAGTTGACGTAAAATAATTACACTCTATTGTCTTTTGGGCGATAGAAATAACATATGTGACATTCATCAATGTCCTTTATTTCCAACTCGTCCCAGCTAAACAAAACACACAGATCCAATTGAATTTTCAATGCATATAGTCCAAAGTTTTGCGGGAGATTGTCATCAGGATAAAGGATCAGGATTATCTGGATTTCAGTCTCGGATTAAGTCATAGAATCCAGATTCTTTCTTCTTATTGTTACCCCGTCTATGTGGATCTTGTCTTTCTCTTCAAACAAAGAATGCCATTTCTTATCGTGTGGAAGCAGTCTTCCCAGCTCATTTAGTTTGGCATTAGTAGGATAAGCATTTGTCAATGCGCCCCATTTCATATTTGGAATTTTGGGCATGATTTCATTAAGTTTCTTAACATGTTCTTTGGGGTCAGGCATGATGTTCTCTTTCCGAAGATGGTTTATTTTTATATTATGTATCAATATGCCATAGATTCCAGATTAATGATTCTTCAATGACACATGATTAATTCAGAATTACAGATCGGTACTCAATGTTTTCAGTGCAAAATTTCCACACTTTGGACACCGGTGTTTTTTCAGTAATTCTGCATGGGTTTGCATTGACTTTTTGGAATACGTGACGTATTCCCTACAATCTTCACATATACCAGGT
>JABDKK010000175.1 GCA_013002265.1 Candidatus Nitrosopumilus sp.
GTGCAGGAATGTCTTCATTTTTTAACGCTGAAGATAGTCTGCCTATCAGTTCATCTGCTGGTACGTCGTATACCTTTGCCATAAAATGAAAAACTCGATAATCGTCTTATAAATCATTGAGATATTATCTCTAGTTTTTTCAACATAATTTAGCACAAATTATCAGATCGCAGATTAATTTCTAATTGAGTTATCTAATAATTCCTTGACTAACTAAAAATTCTATTCCTTTAACAAAATCTCCTTCAGAAATTAATCCATCAGCCCACCACCCTGCATTGTTTTTAATCCAAGAAGGAATTTCTTGAGAAGTTGTTGATTGTGTTTTGGGGATTGTAATTTGAATAATATTTTCTTTAATTAAAAATTGAATTGATTGAATAAATTCTCCATCACCCAGAGTTCCATCAGCCCACCATCCTGCATTGTTTTTAATCCAAGAAGGGACAACAGAGTCTTTTTCTTCTATTATTAGAGATTCTGAAGTAAGACTAAAGCTAGATTGTGATGTAAAAAACTTTTCAAAGTTTTTAGAGTCATCACCAGTTAAAATAACTTTTAGTGAATATTCTCCATCAGTTGGAATGAAAATAGATTCTTGGTAAAGTCCAGATGGAGTTAATATACCAAGATATTTCTGAGAAGCACCAATATTTGATGAGATCTCGTTTCCAGATGAATCAGAAATACTGTATGCAAACAGAAGGTCTTTTGCAGGATTGTTATTAGTATCAAAGAAAGAGAATGTAAGTGGTATTTCATTGCCAGCGGTTAACTGAGAATCCCAGAAGACCCTTGCTGAAAAACCATTTTCAAACATTAATTCAATTTCTTCATAATCAATTTGTGTACCAGATATAATTTCTAAATTTATTAGATCGTTATCATTTGTGATTGACATTAGTTCTTGATGTGGAATATTAATTTGAATAATATTTTCATCAGGATTTAAAACATCAAAATTGAAGTAATTATTTTGTATTTTACTTCCTTCAACAAAAATATCTAGATTGTATCCTTGTTTGAAATCTTGGAAATCTTTTTCTAAATATATCAGTTGGCTAATTCCTGATTGATGTTCATTCCAATTATAGGGTATTTCATATGAAAGTTTTTTTGATGATTCATCATAATTGAAATTTAAAATTTCATCATTGTAAGATTTTACATGTACTGGAAATTCTTGAGCATTTGCAATTTTGATTGGAAATGTTTGTTTATCAGGTAAATGCAAAAAAGTTTCAAAGAGTAAATCTTTCGTGGTCATTGTTTTTGGATTTGTTGCACCTACAATGGAAACTTGAATATTATATAGCCCACTTTTATCAAAAACAGGACCTTGGATTGTTGGTAATGAATCACCTCTGGCATAATAGGCTCCAGCAATGGCATGTTTTGCACCATTATAGGTAGTACATTTCCAAAGATTTTGATCTTGGCATTCCATTGTAGGTTTAATCTTTAATTCCAAATTTCCATCATCATCATAAAAATACTCATTTGCAACAAGAGAATTTTCATGAAATATCTGAACTCTGTATGTCACACTTGGAATGTTATCATTAGTATTACTATCAAAAAATCTTATTGATAAATTAACACTGTTAGAATCACCAAATGTGAAATCATCTGGAGAGAGAATTGTAGTTAGAGCCACTGTTAATCCATCAAAATCAATTGGTGGTGCAAGAGATCCTGAATGATGTTGTGCATATGCTGGAGTAATAGAAATAGCAAATAATCCCACAAACAGTAATAGAACTAATTTTGTAATCATTATTTTGGATGTTTTGAATAAAATGATATCAGATTATAAATCATTGAGATATAATTTTACGATAAGTATGCCCACACAGGTTACAAGTAATTCTGATCGACTTGACAGATGATCTTCCTAAACGAATTCTAGAATTTATTCCAGGCGCAATGAAGGATTTACATTTTTTGCAAAAAACCATTCTAAGGTTATAGGGCATCCGTATTTTGTGTCTAGTACTTATTCTTCTTGCAATAGCCGCTTGTCTCTGAGAAAGCTTAGGATTTGTCTTTGCATTACTAATTGCATTTTCAATAAGAATTTCCATTCTCTCCATTGCAATTTTTTTTGCACCAAGTTTCACAATACTATCTGAATCTAGACCTAAAAATTGGTTATCATAAGGATTAAGAATGCAGTCAGCGGGATTCGAACCCGCGTCACAGGGTTGGAAACCCCGAATACTAACCAGGCTATACT
>JABDKK010000193.1 GCA_013002265.1 Candidatus Nitrosopumilus sp.
AAATCTACCATTTTGTTGTAAAAATGCTCTTGTTTGCTTAGTTCATCATCTAGATAATCCGTAGGACTGTTTTTTGACATTTCCAGAAGTAATTCTCTATCAAATTCATAGGGTTGGTTAGATGACACTGTCATGATGTTTTGAACAAATGCAGGACTAAGTTCTGTAGGAAAAACATAGGATACTGGAAACGTTTCCTTCATTGTTTTGTAGACTGATCGGACCAGTTGAGAATAATTCCCTTCAATGGAACCAAGCAAGTTAGATACTATGACTCCATCTGGTTCAAGTCTTTTTTCCAATAGTTGGAAAAATTCATGTGTCATTAAATGGTATGGAACATAGTTTGTTGCATATGCATCTAAAACAATCAAATCATATTTTTTATCAAACATAGAAAGATGCTTTCGTGCATCATCATTGAATATTTGTAATCTGGGACTTGACTCTAAATTGAAATATATTTTTGCTACATCAATTACATCTGAATCAATTTCAATTACATCTATTTTTGTATCAGGATACATTTGCAGAAAGTTTTTTGGGCCACTAAATCCTCCTCCGCCAACAAACAAAATATCAATAGCTGTCGGATTAAATAGCATTCCAAGATGGAAAAATTCCGTATAGTCAATTACTAAATCAAGAGGATCATCCAAATCCATAGAACTGTGTCTTAGACCATCAAGGTACAAACTTCTGTTATCTCCATATTCAATAACGTCTAAATGACTAAACAATGTCTCTTTTTCAAAAATCAATGTTCCATTATGTGATATGGTGTTTACCGATAGCGAAGACCAAGGAACCACCAAAATTATTACAATTGCCACAGCAATGACTTGAGGGGATGTTCTAAGACCCACTAAAGAACTTCCAATTAATGCAATTCCTAACCCAAAAATTATTTGGTTAACTGTGAGATTTGGAATTAGAATAAAAACAGTAACAAATGTGCCAAAAATACTGCCTATGGTAGCAATAGAATAAAGATTTCCTGAAGTGTTTCCAACTTTTTGTAGTGTATGAGTTCCAAGTTTGATTGCATAGGGGGAAACAAACCCAAGTAAAACAGAGGGCAGCATTAACAGTAAAAATGTTGCAAGTAATGGAGTGTATTGCGATATTGGAAGAACAGCCAAAGAAAAATCTACAACTGCGGATGCAAAAAATGGAATACCAACTATAAACAATCCAACTGAAAAAACAATACCGCAAATTTTTTCAAAACTAGGATGATTGTCTGCTGCTCTTCCTCCTAAAAAATAACCTAAACTTAAACCACTTAGAACTATTCCGATTAAACTTCCCCATGTGTAAATGGTACTGCCAAAAACAGGTGTCAATATTCTGCTTGCAGAAATCTCCAATGCCATTACAATAGCACCTGATGCAAATGTGAGAATTTTTAATCTCCATAACATTCCAAATGACAATTGTGGATTAGAAATAGTCATAACAACTGAATATAATCAAATAAAACACAATATCAAGATAAGGACTTGTTTTGTTTCTTTGTAATTTCTTAAAGAATTTTTATTTAGTAAGTTCAAAAAATCATCTTCTCATCCATTTAATTGTCCATCAATTACTCTCTGAAAAGATGAGAAAGGCTGAGCTCCAATAAGCTTAGTAAATCCAACATCATCATTACCCACAAAGAATCCAGGAGTTCCAGATACGCCATACAGGCGACCATCATCATAGTCATTTCTTATCTCGTCTAGATGTTTTCCAGAATCCACGCAGGAATCAAACTCATCAGTATCAAGAACAAGTTCAGAAGCATATTGTTTGAAAAGAACTACAGACTGATCAATTGGAAGATCTTTCCAAATTTGCATATTTTTGAAGATCATATCATGCATCTCCCAGAATTTTCCTTGGTCATCTGCACATTCAGAAGCTAATGCTGCTGGAACTGCGTTTGGATGGATGCTTTGAATTGGAAAATCTCTATATACAAAATTCACTTTTCCTGTAGAGATATACTTCTCTTTTAGTTGTGGAAGAGTGTCAACATGAAATTTTGCACAGAAGGGGCATTGAAAATCTGAGAACTCTATTATTGTAATTGGGGCATTTGGATCACCTAGTATTGGATCATCATCTGCTGAAATCTTTAATGGTCCAGTTGGCTGTTGTGTAGGTAATTCATCTTTTAAGAGTTTGAGTTCTAATTTAGCTAATGCATCATCTAGTTCTTTTTGTGAAATTTGATCTGAATTAGTATTTGATACATACGAACCTGCAAAAAAGGCTGCAATAGCCACAACCACGATTATTCCGATGATTAATCCGTTAGACATTGATTTTTTTATCGTAATGCTTTCAGGCATTGATTCCAAATTAGTTGATTCGTTATCTTCCACTTCTTTCAATACAACTAAAATTTTGAGTTATTTAATTTCATGACTTTACAAATGTAAAATTGATAACTGAAACTATCAAGAATGGTTTGATTTGAGTTTTTTTCTTGTTTTTACTACCTTGATTTGAGATATTATTTGAAATGCAAGTACTGTGAAACTCATTATGACAAAAGTTGGGATGAATGTACTTTGTGGTGGGACAATCCTATGGAAGGATTCTGTATAATGTATGAAAAGAAAATAGGATGTATGAATGGCAACTAGATAAAATACAATGTAAGAACCAGTATGAAGCCATTTCCAAGAGGAAGCTCCAAGCCATCTCATTGCTCTATCTGATGAAGTAAATGCCATTATTGCAATCCATAAAAATGCCACAAATCCTAACGTGTTGGCAAGCCCGAAGCCTGGCTCTAATCTGACTATACGTCCTAACTGTGGAACAAATTCATATCCGAAGAATGCAGCTACATCCCAATTTGCCCATCCGTGAGCAATCAACAGTCCATGAGATATTGCTAGGGCTGCAAACCAAATCCCAAACTGTCTTCTCCATGGAAGCAAAAAAGTTGTGTTTGGCCAAATCTTAATCATGGGTCCTATGATCAAAGTCGCAAAAAGTAACGTATATCCTGCATCTCCTAATGCTCTCCATATTCTCATTTCATCATGCCAATCAAAATGTGCTAACCAAAAAACAAACGTTAGAGACAGAGCTATAGATGCTACTACAAGATGTCTTTTCAAAGATTTATTTTTAATTTTTAATTTTTTCAAGTTAATCATATCTGTGAATTTTCAAGATAAAATAGAATCAAGTTTCACAATTTGAAAAAAATCAATTTGTATTTAATAATAGTAGTTTACAATTGTAAAATCCTATTACTATAATTGCATGGTTTGTCTCTCCAGCGAAATTATATGGGTAATTTCAAAAACAAAGTCATGAAAATAATTTGGATAATGGCACTAATGATCTTCTTTTTTATAACTATTGATGTAGAGAAATCCTTTGCAGAGGTTGTAACAATGCATGAAGAATGTATCAATATGAATAATACGAAAAATTTTGAATGTGATGAAGTATTTAGAGCCCAATCCATGGAGATATTTAGTGTTGTAGATAGCTCCATTGGAATTTTTGAAGATCCTGAAACTAAATTAACAGTTGTAGATTTGGGAAGTTTTTATGGAATAGGTGGAAATGGAACAATTCCAGATACAGTTTATGTTTATCGAGATGATGTATTGTGGAAAACCACTACAAAGGAAACAGGGATTGCTCCCTCAACTTCTCATAGTGAGTGGCAAATTCCTCAAACCTTCTTTTTTAATGAACTTCCAGGAAAATACAAACTTGTTCTAATAACAAACAACACTGAAACATTAGTTTTTGAATTTCTAGTAATGCAAATTACAGAAAAATTTGTAAAAAACAATTTGAGCGTAAATATGAGCCAAAATTCTGTAGACGATATTGGTTTTATTGATTCTAAACTAGCACCCTTGAAACAAATTGCAAATGGAATACATCCAGAAAAAATAACATGTAAAGATGGCACGTCATTAGTATTCAAAAAGACCGACAACAGTCCTGCATGTGTAAAACCTGAATCTATAGAAAAATTAATCGAAAGGAGATGGATGAAAATCTGAATCCATGAATCTTATTGATTTGATAAAAACTGCTAATTGTTAAATGAATATTTGTGTTTAAAATTAAGATTCAAATCCGTTAAGTCCTGACCTTTCTTGGGACAATATAAGCCGTCAAAGGAAATTGCTGTTTTAGTTTGATACTCTAAAAAATATTAATCTATGAAATTATTAAATGGCCCTCGAGGTGACTTGCCAAGTTAGTTCAAGTCCCTAAATTCAAGTTAACCCCCAACGT
>JABDKK010000028.1 GCA_013002265.1 Candidatus Nitrosopumilus sp.
TGAGGAATTTTTCACAACAGTCTAAAAAATAGGCAAGTACAGATGAACCTAGCAGCCGAACAGTCAAGAAAAAACTACCTGCCACTAGTGTTTCAAGGAACTTCCTAAAACATTCTATGATACAAGTCTAGATCTGAGAAAACTAAATTTAGCAAAAAACTGTAATTATTTGTAGAATAGGTTAAATTCTTGATTTTACATGTAAAGATTGTCCGAAAATGTTAGAATCTCCACAGATACAGATCTTAGAGTTCATAATTAACAATCCCAGTTCCCACCTAAGAAAAATCAAGAACAATTTAGGATTCTCAATGGGCACAGTTCAATACCATCTTAATGTTCTTGAAAAAGAAGGGAAAATCAAATCAGTCAAAACAAAGTTTTACAAAAATTATTATCACATTGACGAATCAAGCGATAAAGTACTTTCCGTATTTAATTTAGAATCCCCACGAAGTATCATTTTGTGTTTACTTCAGCATGAGCCATCTACGCATCAAGACATAGCAAAAAGAGTAGGATTGTCATCTTCAACTGTTAGTTGGCATATGAAAAGATTATTGGAATTAAACATTGTAGAGTCAGAGTATTCTGGAAAATACACTCTATATCATCTCACCAGCAGAGAAAACGTACTAGAGAATCTTAGGAAATGCAAATCAACCACATGGAACTCTATGATTAACAACATGGTAGATGTCTTTTCAGCATTTGAACAGGAATAACAAAGATATAGAATGTTTGAATCGTATTTATCGGCAATATCAAATATTTTTCTACAGCTTGATTACCTTAATCCATTTGATGATCCATCAGATGTTGTTACACAGGATGATGTTATTGCAGGATCTGTGACTGTTGCCATTGCAGGACTATCAATATTTTTAACAATCATGGCAGTTTCTGCGTATAGGAAAACTGGGGTCTCTCAATTAAAATACATCGCATTAGCTTTTTCATTGTTTACCATATATCTTACAACTGAAGCAATACAAGAATTATTTACATTTGATGATGATTCTTTTGATTTATTTTTATTAGTAATCATGTTAGGCATTCTGATTTGTTTCTTTTTTGGGATTATGAGAAAAAAGAAAAATCACGTTTAGAAATGATGGTGTTTAGTTTTAATTAGTTATAGTGTGAAACTTTGTTTTGAACAGATCGAGGCATTTTCTGATTTCAAATTTTATGATTCTGTTTTGTATATGACTTGAAAGTTGGTTGTGACATCTTCGGTATCATCCTTAACTAGTACAGTATAAGTTCCAGGTGCCAAGTTTTCTGGAATCTGCCATACTTCAGAAAAAGTACCCTCATTCGTTACTTCTGGGATTAATTCGAAAAACACCTTAGTAGAGGTTATCTGAATTGCAGATTGAAACTCTGAATCTATGCCTGCTCCTGAAATAGTTACAAACTCTCCATGTCGATATGGTTCTTCTTTGTCCAGTTGCACCGTTAGAATTTTTTCTTTTCCTACCACCTCAAATGTCAATTCAGAAATTCTTTCAGCATTACTAACCTTGACTGTCCATAATCCATTTTGTTTTCCAAGAGATAGCTCTAATGGATATGTAAATTTACCATCATTGTCAGTGTAATATTCAATTTTATCAATGACTTCTCCAGTAGGATCAATTAATTCTATCAGAATCTTGGTATTGTCTGAAGACTTTCCGCTGAGAAGAACTGTCTCTCCAATTTTGTAATAATTATCATCTATTTTGATATCAATAGGAGAAATTCCTTTACTCAACCCGACTGTAAACTCCTCAATTGTTTCTTCAGAAGCATAGTTTAGCACTAAATAGTAATTTCCTCTTTTGTAACCTGAAAGGTCTAGCAGATATTCAGCATGACCTTTTTTGTCAAGCAGTACTTTATCCTCAAAACGTACATTGTCACGAGAGTCATAAATTGTCAATGAGATTTTTGCTGAAATGGGTCCAAAAATTTCAATTGAAGCGTTTGAGTCATAATCAAAGTGGAATTTTTCAACAACAGCTGCAATATCCCCTTCGGATTCTCCAATTTGTACAGGTACTATTTCAGAGTCATCTCCATGTTTTAAAATCAAAAAATATGCCCCCTGAGTAAAAGAATCATCAGTTTTTATTTCAAATTGTACTATTCCAGAATCATCAATCTCTAAAATATCTGTGTAAACCGTATTACCATCAGAATCTTCTAGTTCAACTTCAAGACTTGTGTTTGGCTCGGATTCTCCTGTAAAAGTCATTGTAGAGCCTAAAACATATGAATCACGTGCAGATTGTACAAGGATTTTTTCTGGGGAAATGTCAGTTTCTACTTGTCCATTATCTGATGAAGCATCATTATTTTTTGAATCTCGAAGAGAGAAATCTACAATTTCTGCCCTTTGCGAGCTAACCCATTTTTCTATAGAAGATAATTTCACACATATCGCATCACCATTACTTCTGATCATTAACTGTAGTCCATTTTTGCACATTACATCTTCTGAAGGCACTCCATTTGCCATTTGTTTTCTTGGAGAATCTATATCTCCCATAGCAGTAGAAGAAACCAAACTAGTAAACAATACTAAAAAAAGTAAAATTCGATTCACATGTCTTAACAAGTTTTTTATAATTAAAACCCTTTTACATAAAGATACTCATGCATTTAGAACTTTATGATACAAGATTGAATTTGAACTGCACGTAATTAATTTTGTTGTAGATTAAGATTCCGATTGTGTTGTTCATAATCAGTAAATAAAAAAACAAAAAATCATGTTCAATGACTAGGAATAATTCAAAACATGTAATCTATAGCGTGATGTTTGGAATCATGTTATTTTCAACTGTTTCAGTAAATGAATCTGTTCAAGCATTTGCACAAACAATTCAAGATAATGATTTTACAGTAAGAAACGCTGAACAAATTAACAAGGATCCTTTTGCAAAGTCAATACTTGAAAAGATAGAGATAATGAAAAAGCAAATGGCTGAAATCAAAGATGAAAATAAAAAACAACAAGAACACAAAAAATTCATTGATCAACAAAGAGCCGTTGCAAAGCAGGAACTAAACAAAGAACTTGACAGAATGACTGACAAATACAAAGATCACACACCAAAGGCATCCTTTACCAGTTTTGTAGCCTCAAAACCCGCTGAAACTCAGTTAGTGTACTGGGACATGTTCAATTTTCAGCAACAAAAGGTCTCTGATGCACGAAAAGCAATGAAAAATGTCTTAGATA
>JABDKK010000046.1 GCA_013002265.1 Candidatus Nitrosopumilus sp.
CAATTTTCTAATAGATTTTTTGACGAATTAGTCTCTTGATTTAGATGTGATGTTTTTACAAATTCTAGCACATCTTCTATAATCCGATTAATTTCTAGTATTGAACTCAGTAAATTACCGCAACGTTTCTTCATGTTTTCATCCATGTGTTTTTCAAGTTCTTTTTTTAATAATTCTGAACTAATCTGTATTACTTGTAATGGGTTTCTTAGATCATGAGCAAGACGGCTTGACATTGAAGCAACAGTTGTAACTCTGTCTTGTTTTAGAAGTTGATTTGTTTTTTCTTTGATTTTTAATTCTAAATTTTTATTTTGATCTAAAAGCTCTTGTTGAACTTTTACTAGGTTCTCAGTTGTATTTTTTAATGACTTTGTAAGAATTGAGGTTTTGAATTCATTTTCTACCCAATTTGCCAAATCAGTTAATACACTTTTATCAGCTTTGGAAAAAACTCGAGGTTTTTTATCAATGATACATAACGTTCCTAACATCTTATTGTCTTGTCCTCTAATTGGTTTTCCTGCGTAAAATCGAATAAATGGATCTCCTGTTACAAGAGGATTCTCTGAAAAACGGTTATCTGTAGTTGCATCCTCGATTGTCATTATATCCTCATTCAAAATTGCATGACTGCAAAAAGACATGCTTCTTGGAGTTTCTCTGGCAGAAAGACCTGCACATGATTTGAACCACTGTCTATTAGAATCAACTAAACTCACAAGCGCTATTGGAACATCAAACATAATTTGTGCAATTTTTGTAATCCTGTCAAATCTCTCTTCAGGTGGAGTGTCAAGTATTTCCAATTCATGTAATGCTTGAATCCTATTTTTTTCCTCTAAGCTGTGTTCTACTTCCATACAAATGTGATTTATTTGAATGTAAAATATCTATTTATTCAAAATCCAAAATCATAGTATTGAGTGTTTTTTGCAATTAGATTTGAAATCCTATCTCTAAGATTCTTTTCCTTCCCATACCACTCTTTGTGGGAATGGAATCTCAATGCCTTCCTCATCTAATGCATTCTTTATCACTTTGAGTAAATTGGGCATAACTTCGAGCAGATCATCTCGTGGATACCATACGCGAATCAGAATGTTTACGCTGTTATCTCCAAGCTCAGAAATAGAAAATTGTGGTTCAGGCTCCATTAATGAGTAGACTACATTTTTTTCAATTGCATTTTTAATTACCTTGATTGCCTTGTCGATATTCTCACTATAACCAATGCCAACTGTAACTTCACTTCTTCTAACTTCTGATAAATTAAAAGAACGAAGATTTGATGTAAACATTTTTTCGTTCGGAATTCTAACAACTGTCCCATCAAATTGCTGAATTTTAGACGAGAATGTGTTGATATCAATTAGTTTGCCTAATACATTAGAGTCTACTACGTCTACAGTATCTCCTTGTTTTACAGGCTTTTCAATTAGCAGGAATACTCCTGATATCATGTTTGATACTACAGACTGTGCTGCAAAACCAATTACGATTCCCATGAATCCTGCTCCTACTACTAACCCGCCAAGATCAATTCCCTGGCTTGCAGTTGCAGCCATCAGGAAGATGACGATTATTCCATAGTAGATTAACTTGTTCATAGTTTTTACAGTGTGAACTGGCATGTTTGGTGCAAATTTTTTGTTGAATATCATGCGAACTATTCTTGCAACAATTACTCCGACAAAAACTACGATTCCCGTAATTAACAAACTCCAAATGGTAACGCCTTCCATCAGCTGAGTGTCTAAAATTTCAAAAACCATCTAATCAAACCCCTTTTCCATCGTAAATGATTTGTTTTCCTTGCTGCTAGAATATGAGACTAGTTTCAAATCGTTGTCTTTTTTGGTATATTCTTCTCTATTAATCTCGATTACTTCGTTATTTGTTACTGATTTTATTACTCCTTTAATGTCATCAATGTGAACTTCAGAAGACTTTTCTGCATAGTAAATTGTATGCTCTGCTATTGGGAATACTAATTTCTTTACAAACACTCCGTGATCTAGTTCGTTGTTCAAAGTGACTCTCATTTTAGCAAAGACATAAGGATCAGAATCAGTCTCTTCTAGTAGTTTGACTTTGGAGTACATGCAAAGATTTCCGTTTTCCGGAGTGCCATACAACGCAAATCTTGAGTGCATTGGCTCACATGTAAAACAATCAAAGAGCTCCTTTGAGCCATCACTTGAGTTAATTACAAAGACTCCAATCTCCATTGGAAATTGAATTACAAAGCTTGCAGTAGAGTTTTTTTCTAGAAATATAGATTCTGCTAAACGCAAAAAGATAAGATCATGTGTTTTTTTAGCAGGAAGATGAAGTGGCAAGACTGGACACAGTTCTAATGAAACATTTTTGCTCGAATTGGGAAATGATTTTCTAACTTCAGCATCTTCGGCATTCTTTCGATAGTATGATAGTGTGTCATTGGATTTTCTTTCTATCTTGATTTCTGTTTTTGGTAGGCTTAATTCTAATTTCTCTGAGACATCGTATTTGCCATATCCTGAATAATTGTCTTTTTCGGTGCTCATTACTTGATTCAACAATATCTCATTTTCACTAGTAATAATGCTATTGGAGTAAAATACGGATTTGACACCATATTTGAAATTAAAATTAAAAAAATAAAAAAGATGGAGATAATCTAGATTGATTCTAGATTATCTGTTGGTGTGTTAATCACCTTGAAGATTTTGACATTATAGTCGCCTTCAAAAAAAGGAGTGATTTTACCATCATCTATTG
>JABDKK010000076.1 GCA_013002265.1 Candidatus Nitrosopumilus sp.
ACCATGGAATGGAATTGAACACAAGCAATACCAATCACAACTCTTGTTTGTTGAAAATGATCAACACGTGAGACTCTTTATTGAAAATGCCGGTAACGAACCAGTATTTTTCCACATTGTTGGAGAAATCTTGGACAGAGTTACACAAGGTAACAGAGTACAATCCGCAGCAACTGAAACATGGTTACTCGGTGGCTCACAAGGAATGATTGTTGATTTGGTCTTTGATGAACCAGGTGCATACGCAGCAGTAAACCATGATTATGCAGCAATTTACACTGGCGCAGCTACAGTCTTTGTAGCAGGTGACCCATTCGGCTTGAACCCTGTTCTAGTTGAGAAAGGAGTTATCCCAGCACCAGTAGCATCTTATGCATATGCTTTAGGCAATCCAAGTGATGCTGTCCCACCAATGGGAATGAACAGTATTGCTCATCCTGCACTAAACATTCACGGTTTATACACTGATGAAGTAGCTTCTGAAATGCAAGCAAGTGGCGATTATGTCGCATTATGGGAAGTAATTCCTGTAGTAGCAGAAATCCTTACTTCTTGATCTTTTAACATCTTTTTTTCTTTTTATTGTCTTAATGAATTATATTCCGTAGATCTTCTTTCTATTTTATGGGATTTGATGAATTTGTATTGATATGTGATGAAGTCGATCCTATTTTGAACAAAGTATTAGAAGATAATGGCTTGAAGGTTTCATATGAGCCAGAAATCACTAAAGACCAAATACTTGAAAAAATTTCAGATTTCAACATTGTGATTGTTAGAAGTAGGACTACTATTACAAAAGAAATGATTGACAAAGCACAAAATTGTAAAATTATTGCTAGAGTTGGAGTAGGACTAGATAATGTAGATCAAGAAGCTGCAAAGGCAAAAAACATTCGTGTAATTAATGCCGTTGAAGGTGCGATGAATGCAGTTGCTGAATTGGTTTTGGGTTCAATGCTATCTCTTGCAAGACAAACAACAAGAGGTGATAGAGCAATTAGAAATGGACTATGGCTCAAAAAGGAGCTAAAAGGAACTGAACTCCGTGGAAAATATCTTGGCATTATTGGATTAGGTAATATTGGAAAAAGATTGGGAAGACTTGCAAAAGGTCTTAACATGAATATTATTGGATATGATGTAATTCCAATTGATGAAGAATTCTCAAAAGAAGTTGGTTTGATGAAAGCTGATTTGAATACTCTTTTGCAAAGTTCTGATTATATCTCAATTCATGTCCCATTACTTGATTCTACGTATCACCTACTTGATGCACAAAAGATGTCAACTATGAAAAAAACTGCAAAAATCATTAACACTTCAAGAGGGGGTGTAGTTGATGAGGAAGCATTGTATGATGCACTTAAAAATGGAACACTTGGTGGTGCTGCTTTGGATGTTTTTGAAAAAGAACCTGCTATTGGAAACAAATTAGCAGAGTTAGACAATGTCATTTTAACTCCTCATATTGGAGCACAAACAAAAGAGGCTCAATCATTGGCTGCAAATGTTATTGCTGAAAAGATCATTCAGATTTTACGAGGAGTGATCTAGATTTTTCCTAATGATTTCTACATTAAGTATAAAAATAACTAAAAAACTTTCACCCATACGTGATTAAATATCGTCTTATTCTTTTTAACGTCAATTTGGAGGTTTTAAAAGAGTGTTAAGTAATAACAGTGTACAAAAAATTCAATCAGAAAGACTGAAAAATATTCCTAATTTGAATTCATTACTTAAAATCTCAATCGGATTAATTCTATTTACAATAATTTCTACAGCATTTGTTTATGCTGATACAATATCTGTTGATGTTGAAGGTACTTCCTATGATGTAGACTATACTGCTACAGGAATGACCGTATCTGCAATTGAGGCTGATACTGATTTTATCTCACTGATTTTAGCTGTTGAGGTAACTGATTCTACTGGAATTTTGGATATTGCTTTTGAGAGAAACTTCTTTGATTCCATTTATGAGGGATTAGATGATGATTTTATAATTTTAGCAGATGGCGATGAGCCAGCTTTTACAGAAATCGAAACAACTTCTACTAGTAGAACATTAAGTATTGAATTGCCTTCTGGTACTGAAGAAGTAGAAATTATTGGCTCTGTTTTTGGCAGTTTTGCATCAGTTGAGGAACCAACAGAAACACCAAAGACAGAAACACCAAAGACAGAAACACCAAAGACAGAAACACCAAAAACTCAATGAGGTGAAGGAACAATTCTAAAAGATGGTGTTTGTGTACTTGACGAACGATGTGGTCCTGGAACAATTCTGAAAGATAACACTTGTATCATTGATCCTGCAATGCCTTCAGACAAACCTTCACAAGGACTGGGTAGACAGATGATCATGGGTGTTGTTGCAGCATTTGTGATTGCAGGAACTGTAGGATTAATTTTGGCAATAATGTCAAAGGCTAGTAAGAGCTCAAACTAATCACAAGTTAGATCTTCAGCGTTCATATTTTGATCAAAATCAAATCCTGAAATCTGTGTTGTAGTTGTGTATGGTATTATGCCTATAATTGGTGTGTCTACTCTAATCACAACAATTAGCTTGTTTGGATCTAGCCTAATGTCTCCTCCATCAAATTCAAAATCAAGAGTCATGAAAATATGCTGAGCAGAAGTAAATTCAGTTGATGAAAAAACCCCTTCTTTCACTACCGATGATAGTGGATTGATAGTTATTGGGTCTATGGTAAATACACCCATATTTTCTTCATCATAAAATGTAATAATTTCAAATTTTTGAAAACTAATCCAAAATGGCAATGTATTACAAAATTCCATTTGCCCATGATTTGACATTGTAAAAAAAGAAAAATCACTCGGATTGTGCCATCTGTATTCTAATTGATTAGCTCCTAAAACACTAAATCCTGAATATGTGACTGCAGTAATAATTACTGCAGTCGCAGTTAATGTGATGATTGAATACTTGTTCATATTTCTTCTTTTGACTCATTAGAGTAAGAAATTATTTTTTTATCTAATAGATAGTTTAACACATTGGCAAATTCATCATCAGAAATTCCACCTTCAATCCACCAATATCCTACATTTTTGACCCATTCAGGAATTTCAATATCGTAAACATTTGATTCATTTACATCAAATGGTACTACAATGATGTCTGTGCTTATATATTTCTGAATTGCATCGATTAAAAACCCATCAGAAATATTTCCACTAAGCCAGTTAGCTAAAATTGGTTTTATGACTTGAGGAATGCAAATTTTATTTGAATCAATCAGTGTAAATTCTGCAGTTGCCTCTGACCCTGAATACTGTACATCGATGAAATATTTTCCTAATGGAAATATTTCTTCTTGAAATGCAATTAATGATGGAATTGGATTTCTAAAATCACTTATTGCAATTGGAATTGCGCTGCTTCCTTTACCTGCTTCATCTCGAATGTGAATAATTGCCGGATCTCCTGTTACCTCTGATACTTCGATGGTGTAGAATAATTTCTCACAATAACTGTATGTTGTTTTTTCCATAATTATTGAGACAGATAGTTCTGAAAATACCGGTGGAATGCTCATTAAGATTAGTATCAAAACTACGAGTGAAACTGAATTTCTTGAATTCATCTTTTATAATCTCAATTATACTCAATAAAAATCTCAAAACAATTATGAGGAATACTTTTTAAGAACTTGAGCCTCATCTAAATTATCGAGTTTTCTGTGGATACAAACTCTTTGAGGTGTGGATTGCGAAGATCCCACTCAAGGACATTTTAATTGATTAGTGTTTATTGTAAATAATCGATTTACAGTTAGAAAGTAGAATGTATTGACCTATTAACGCCTAATTTATGTATAAAAAGTCCTTATATCTAGAATGATGATATGATGTCTCGGAGATCCATTTGCTGGGATCTGTAGAATAATAAGAGCATTTATTGGTTCAAATTTGAAAGGGCGCAAAACGTGCATGGGGATATAGTTAGAGGCAAAGATTTTGCACTAAATCCTAAATTGAAAAAATTAGTTAGATATGGTCTTATCAATCAGGTCTACTCGACTTGTAATCAATGATTATTTTGGAGATAAAGATAGATGCAGATTTGTCTATTTCAAAACTTTGTAATGTAAATCAACTAAATGATCAAATTTTTCAGTTTTAACCATTTCAAGTTTTATTTCATTTTCTAAATTTTGGAACAAAGGTATGCCTTTGCCTAAAAGAACAGGAATAACAGATATGATAATCTCATCTACAACTCCTTGTTTGAGAAAAGATGAGATAATTTTCGAACCTCCGACTATCCAAATACTTTCTCCTGCTCCAGGAAAACCATCTTTTACAAATTTTTTAACATCAGAGACAAACTTAGTATTTTCATCTCTGTTTTGAGTGGAATTTCTAGTAAAAACAAGTGATTTTTTATTCTTGTATGGATATTCTCCAAAAGTAAGTACTTGATCATATGTGGTTTTACCCATAATCACAGTGTCAACAGATTTGTAAAATGCATCATATCCAGATTCAGTAGTTTCTGGTAGCCAATCAACTTCACCATTTTCTCTCGCTATGTATCCATCCAAGCTTGATGCGATGTACACTAGAACTTTTGCCACAAGAGTTGTAATTATTTCAGAGTTATAATGTTAGATTCAACTCCAAATTTTATACTCTAAAATGATTTAGATATTACTCAAGGCATTGATTGTTGCCTGTTGTCTATGCGCAAAGATTTTTTTGAGTTTATCGACTGCATACCATTCAAACATTTTCCCGATAAACCCATACTGTAATTCAAATTCAATCTCATCTGTTACTTTGGTCTGATTTTCACTTATCTTGTCAAAAACATGGGTGTGCTTCCAGCGTTTGAATATTGTATTGCTCATTTCATCGACGTAGGTGTATGGTTTGCAGGTCGTAATCGTGGTTTTCCAGGTCATTCTGGTCAGTAACTTGCTTGAAAAATGAGCGGTTTGTCCCTGTGTTATCTTATTACTGCTTGATTCAATTATCTTAAAATCCAATCTTTTAGGAGTGATTACTTCTAAATGATGTAAATCAGTATAGAAACTCCATACCTTGTCAATAGGAACATCTACAACAAAAAGAATCTGGCTGTTTGGATTGTTTGAAGGGATTCCTAAAACTAAATGAATTATTCCTGCAATCGCTGTAGTTGCAGCCGCGTCATAAAATAAAAGATCTTTCTTGTCATTCATTTTGACTCACATCCAAGATTATGGTTCATAGTCATACTCCCATTCATCAAGCCATGTTTGTTCTTCGAAATATAATGGATTGCGGAACTTTGTTAACTAATAATCAAAAATAAAAAAGAAGATTATTGCCTGAATTTCTTCAAGTCAATCATTTGGTTACGTAGTTCTTGCAGTTGTTCTCGAATAGAATCTACTTGTACATCATTGCCTTCAGATATTGCAGACTGTAACTGTCTTAGAAGATACAAAAATTGGACTTTGCTCTCTGCTTGTTCTGAGCTTAGCGTTCCATCGTTGATCTTTTGTTCAATCTTTGCTATCTTGCTTTCAATTTCTTGAGGATCAGACAGTGTATTCTTGTAGTCTTTGCCAGAATGTCTTTCATTCTTCATTGAATGGTCATACTCCTTTGTTACTATCGAAGTGTTTGTAACATCAGCTGCATCTACTACAAAGATAGTCTTAGTTACTGTCTCTGAGTTCGAATCCTTGTTCTTTTCAATCAATTTCCAAACGACAAACTTTTCACCGTTCTCATTGACTACCTTTGCCATCTTACCCTTTGTGATAGCAAGTCCTGCATTCTCTGCTACAACTGCAGCGTCGCTCAATTTGACAGTCACTCTGGATTTTAATTCCTCATAAACTGCTTTTTTGTCCTCAACTTCAGACATGTCAGGAACTGCTATTGAGCCGACAAATCCCTCAACCATTACTGTTTTATGACCTTTGTGTGCCTTCTTGTCGTAGTCATACGAGTTATCCCCCGATTCCGCTATGACGTTTGGTGCTATTGCAACAAACATTAACGCAAAGACTGCAACAAACACAGGCAACATTATTTTTTTGTTTGTCATAAGTAATTCAGAATCAAATTATTATATCAGAATAACAATAGAATTGCGGCATGCTCAATCAAAAAAGTTAACTTGTAATTCAGTAACGGGCATACCGCAATAGCAATGCTTTGTTGATATAACACAAAAAATAAAAACAAACATGAGCTCAGTGTGGAATACTTTGTTATACGCTGAATGATGATTAGATAGATTTTATTGTCATGCTCAAAGTTGAGGTATTGAATTTGTTTAGATCTGTAAATAAGAAAAAAGGGGTTTGGTATGTGATTCCAATAATTGTCGTAACCCTGTTGATTGCAATAACCATAGAGGTGCATAACAATCAGGAAAAACACATCAAGGAGACTCTGCTGAAAGACCAGATCGAAATACAGCAGACGGTTACAGAAGCAATTGCCAACAACATCAGTTCTGAGATGAGATTGATTTTAGCTGAAATGAAAATACTGGCAAGCTCAGACGAATTGCAAAAGGATCTTGGTACTGCAGCGTCCAGTAAGCTGATACAAGAAACATTTCAGAAAATGAATTCCATAGCTCCAACAGTACAGATACTTGCGATAGATGACAATGCAGAAGTACTATCTCAAGTAAGCCGTCATCATGCAAAACTAGTAGGAAAAAACCTGAAGTGGGACTCAATATTTATGGATGAGGATCAAAAATCCCTAGAATCAAAGATAGGCGTTATTCGTGGCCATCCTTTCAAAGGAGTTGAATTATTTATCATTACCCCTGTAATTGAAAACGAAAATGGATTGCCAAAAGGATTTCTGGTAGTGACACTTCCGCCAGATAGATTTTTTGCAAGACACGGAAACATTTATGATCTTGATTCACAATTTATTGTAGTACTTGACCGTTCCCATACCTACGTATCTACCCCTACAGAACAATTGATTGGAAAAAATTTCTTTGATGAATCATCACAGGAACACTTTGGCTATAACGAGGTCCAAAATGAACAATATAAAAAAGTCTTTTCAGGCAATTTTGCATACGCCCTTTATGATTATGGGCTAGGAGAAAGACTGAACACAGGATATCCCATCTCCATTGAAGGCAATGATGAGTTTTTCTTGTTTGTCATTACTCCTACCAGTACGATTTATGGAGAGGTCGGTGAATTGGTTTTTGCAGACAAAGTTCAGACCTCACTGTTGATAGTTGTAATAGCCGTGATTCTGGGAATTTTACTCTTCAGTCGTACCAAGGCATTTGAAAAAGAAAATTTGGCTACAATAGGACAGTTATCATCTAATATTGCACATGACATGAGAAATCCTCTTGGCGCAGTCAAAAGCTCAACAAGAAGAATTCAAAATCAGAACAACAAAATCAGCAACCAGGTAATCTCAGATGAAACTTTACGAATAGATCGTGCAGTGAAACGAATGTCACATCAGATCGAAGGCGTGTTAAATTATGTACGTTCAACCCCAATCATACCAACTGAAATATCTGTAAGAGAGATGCTGAATTATTCCTTGGATATTGTAAACGTCCCAGAAAACATCAATGTAACCCTTCCAGAAAATGACGTAACAATTCAATGTGATTCAGAAAAAATAGAAAACGTGTTTGTGAACTTGATCCTAAATGCAGTTCAGGCAATAGACAATGATACAAATGGGTCTATCACGATAAAATTGGAAGAGAAAACAAGCAATGTAAAGATAGAGTTTGAAAATTCTGGACCGCCAATTCCCAATGACAAACTTCCACACATCTTCAAACCCTTGTTTACTACAAAGCTCAAGGGGACAGGTCTTGGACTGTCAGGATGCAAAAATATCATTGAACAGCACAAGGGCAAGATCAGCGCCACATCAAATCCAGTGGTATTTACAATAACTCTTCCCAAAAAAATAGATGATAAATCGATTGAAAGGCTGGATTAATAACAATTTTAATAATTCATGATTCAAACATGATAAAAGAGGTCTTTTGATGCATGACAAGAAAATTCTCCTAGTTGATGATGATTCGGACTTTTTAGAGTCCACTCAGCTGATGTTGAT
>JABDKK010000096.1 GCA_013002265.1 Candidatus Nitrosopumilus sp.
CATTAATTGTAACATCAATATTCATTGTGATTGAAGCATACAAGAGATTTTCCGAACCTCCTGAAATTGACATATCAATACTAGTAATTTTTGCAAGCATTGGACTGGTTGCCAACATCATAATGGCAAAAAGACTTGAAAAAGACAGTCATTCGAATCTAAACGTACATGGTTCCTATCTTCATGTGCTTGGAGATCTTCTATCCTCTATCGGAGTCATAGTGGGGGCAGTGATAATGATGTTCACAAGTAATTTTGTAATGGATGTAATTGTAAGCATAGGTATTGCGTTAGTAATACTGCGTTCAGGCATAATATTGTGTAAAAAATGCCTGCATATTTTCATGGAAGGAACACCTGAAGAGATCAAGACATCAGATGTCACAGAGTATTTGCTAAAGATGGATGGGATTGTTGAAGTTCATGATCTTCATATTTGGACATTAACTTCAAATCTTTTCTCAATGACTGTTCACATCAAAATAAAACAAGAATTGCTACAACATCCAGATAAAATCTTAAAAAAGATTAATCAGAATATGAATGAAAAATTTGGCATTACTCATTGTACAATTCAGATAGAAAGCGAACACGGATTAATGGATCTTGGTAATTAGACACATTGTGCTATTTTAAGTGATTAATTTTATCGCATTCAACAATCAAGATTATCTGATCTTTTTAATTTTAGAGCACTATTGGTTTAATTTTTCATCAATCACAATTCGAAAGTCTGAAAATGTCTGTCCTCCAAATATTGAAGAGTATCCAATCTCTTCGTTCCCAACAAAGAATGTAGGAGTGCCCAAAACTAGATACTTTTCTCCGTCAGCCATATCTTGATTTACTTCTTCAGCATATTTACTGTAATCTAGGCAAGAATCGAATTGGTCTTGGTTCAAATCCAATTCTTTGGCAAATTGCTTTAATGTTAAAACAAGTAAATCAGACTTGCTTTGTTTCCATGAATTTTGAGTTTCAAATAGCATATCATGATATTCCCAAAATTTACCTTGCTCATTTGCACATTCTGAAGCAAGGGACGTAGACATTGCGTTTGAATAAATTTTTTGGATTGGGAAGTCACGATAGACCATATTCACTTTTCCTGTTTCAATGTATTCAGAATAAAGCAATGGCAATGTATCTGAATAAAATCGAGCACAAAACTGACACTGATAATTTGAAAACTCAATTATAGAAATAGGCGCCTTAGGATCTCCCAAAATAGGGTCATTATCTTTGGAAATTTGGAAAAATAAACTAATTTCAGGAGTCTTTAATTCTTCCATTCTTTGCTCAAGTTTTTCGAACTCTTGTTTTCTAACTATGTCTTGTCCTGATTCAATTCCAATAAAATAGCCCAGGACAAATACAATTATCAATCCAGAAACTACACTAATACGAAGATTGTTTTCTACAAGATTTTTCAGATTAAAATTATCTTTCATTTTCTCTCTTATGTGATATTTTAATGATCAAAATTATAAATTAAAAGAACCTTGGTACAAATTTGAAATCTTAATTGCATCATTATTCGTAACTAGTCACCTGTTAGTACAATGGTAGAACAGGTCTGTAATTATTATACCTGTTTTTTTTATTTTAAACGTTGTTTGAAAATTCAAAGTTTACAGTTTTTCTCGTAATTGCAATACTGGGAGTATCAGTTTTGTTATTGGCATATCTTACATGGTATATGTCACCTGATGAAATAACAGAACAGGTCAAAATAATTGCAAATACTTCTGATGGATGTATTGCTGAATCCTTTGACGGATTTTCTGTAAATATTGGTCCATGTGACGCAAAAGTAGGGGATGTCATAGTTGGAACATATGATGGAAAAATCAATGAGCGAGCAGCAATGATGAATCCATAGGCTAGATATGGAAAAACAAAAAATAATTAGTTTTATTGCAGTTATAATCATAATTGGCACAGTTGGATATTCACTGCTGAATGTCTATGCTTTGGAACAACTAGAATGGGGCGGGAATGATAATCTTTTTAGATTTTTTTCATTTTATACGGCAGATGGCACAATCAATATCTGTAACAATTCATTGATTCCAGCAAGTTTTAACGAGTTGGATATACTGATTTATTTTGAAAAAGATCTTTTGGGTACTTATGTAATTGATTCTGCAAGCATTATGCCAAATTCTATTTTTGAAGCAGATGGAACATACAGTTCAGAATCATTAGAGTATTCGCAGACTCTTTTCATGCACTTTGATCATTTGTTTAGTGGTAGTGATGATACAATTAGAATCGATCCTAGAAAGATGGATGTGATGACTCAGTTTCAAACAACGGTAATAGGAATCCCCTATGTAGTGTCAGAGCAATACAATGCATTTGATTTTTGGAATATGTTAAATGATAAAGAGAATTTAGCGTGTTAATCGTATTCGTTTATTGTACTAAAATACGATACACGTAAAACAATTTAAAAAATGTAAAATATGAATTGAAAATCAACAAAAAACTAATTCTTTTACTTGCATTGATTTGGTTTGTAATTTCATTACCTCTTCCTTGGATAATTAACAATCCAAATGTATCAGAATCTGCTTTCTATACAACATTGGGGATAATTGGAATAATGTCTATCCCATTTGTAATGTTGGGAATAGCATGGACTTTGAAACCAGAATTGACTCATTGATTTTTTCTTTTAATTGTTGACTATCAATGTCTAAATTGACAATTTTTGAATGCAGTCAACAATCACAGGAGGATTTACTGCCTAATTTGGGATTGCATATTTTACAATCAAGCAGACACTTGTCTTCAGGACAATAACCACAAAACTGCTTTTTCTTTGATTCCAAGTCTACATCTCTAAATTAGTTATAATATAGAATCTTTATTCCATTTTGATATCAAATGGGAGAGCA
>JABDKK010000088.1 GCA_013002265.1 Candidatus Nitrosopumilus sp.
TCCTTCAGCTTTCATTGCACCTTGTTGTGATCCTCTAGGATACATGCCTAAAATCATTGTTTATCTTACAGAAAATGTGGGTTTCCAAATAATTCCCATAAACCTCCTTTTGCAGATTACCGTTTCATATCTTGTAGCCTTTAACATGACTATTGCCATTCCTGTAATATCATTATCCAAGAAAACTGGTGGTTTGTGTGGAACTGGCACTGTATCTGGATTATTCATTGCATGCCCAACGTGTGCAGGAACCATACTTACTTTATTTTTTGGAACCGCACTAAGTTCTGGTGTTGCACTATATTTGATACAATTACAGACATTCTTCATAGCATTGTCTATTCCTGTTTTATTATTAACTCCAATTTACATGGCAAAAAAATTTAAAAATTAAACAAGCATGCCTTTGATCCAGATCATATATCTGCAATGAGTACGCAAATCTCAAAATCAATACCGTTGAAAAAATCTACAAGACAATTAATTCAAGAATCTATAACAAAATCATCTCTTCTTGGAGCCGTATGGGGGGCAGGGCATACAACTATGCTTGTTTTGATTGGTTTTTTGGTGTATGTTTTGGCATTGACCCTGCAAAATCAGATATTTTTAGGATTTGAGTTTGCAGTAGGATTGATGCTTGTATCTTTAGGCATTTCTGCAATTTTTAATAAAAAAATTCAATTCAAACACAAACATCCACATTCACATAAAGATGACACAATACATCTTGCATCATTTCAAAAAATCTTTCGTCTTATTTCAGGTACATTGAGCCTTGTAATTGGGATTAACATAATGTATCAAATGGAAGTATTATTTTGAATTTCTGTACTAAAAAAATCAAGATTTTATGAAAAAAATAAAAGAAGATATGACAAAATCATTAAAATAAAATCTTGGAAGAGGATAGGATTATTTTATATCATTATCACCTCCATACAACCTAGTTGTATTAGGCGCATGATTACACTAGTTTGATTTTCCAGCATTGTTTAGTGTAACATAAAGAGATACTTAGGTTGAGGACTTTACATTTGAAAAAATCCCACTATGGTAAATTAATTGTTATATTTACAATTGTAAGATAAAAACCAAACTAAAAACAATAAACTAAATACAATTCTTTAATGAAATTAGTTTTGATAAAAGATATGACATAGTATTTTCTTAGATGATTTTCATATTCTTGATTTTGATCTGAATTATATTTTTAAAAAAACTTGGTTTTTTAATTATTTTTCAGAAGTAACCCAAATTTTCTTTTTAAAATAAATCATCCACATTAGTCCGACAACAGATAGAGAAATCCCCAACCCCAGATTAATGGTTTCTTCTCTATGTTGATTTTCTTTGGGAACGTTAGTTTGAAAATCTTTCACGTAAGAATTTTTTGTGATAGGATTAAACAAAACTTCAGATGGATTAAACTGATCAGTCAAAAATGGTACATCAGAAACATCCACCACACCTTCATAGAAATGATGTTTTTCTTCAAGTTCGTCATCAAGATAATCTATAGGACTATTTTGTGCAATTTCTAAAAGCGAGCCACGATCAAATTCATAGGGTTGGTTAGAAGAAATAATCATTATATTTTGAACAAATACAGGATTTTCTTCTGTCGGGAAGACGTATGATACTGGGAATGTACTCTGCATTGTTTTGTAAACTGCCCTTATCAGAGGAGAATTGTTTCCTTCAATTGAGCCAATCAGGTTAGATACCACAACTCCATTTGGCTCCAATCTTTTTTCAACTGTTTTAAAAAATTCATCAGTCATCAAATGATATGGAACATAATTTGATGCATATGCATCAAGAATTATCAGATCATATTTCTTTTCAAAAGTTGATAGATGTTTTCGTGCATCGTCATTGAATATTTGAAGTCTAGGATTTTTTTCTAAATTGAAATAGTCTCTTGCAACATCTATTACATCTGAATCAATCTCAATTACATCAATTTTTGTTTGAGGGTACAAATCTAGGAAATTTTTTGGTCCCGTAAATCCGCCCCCTCCAACAAACAGTATATTTGTTGTAGACGGATTAAACATCATTCCAAGATGAAAATATTCGGTATAATCTATTATCAAATCCAGAGGATCATCCATATTCATTGAACTGTGTCTTAAACCATCAAGATAGAGACTTCTATTGTCCCCATACTCAACAACATC
>JABDKK010000109.1 GCA_013002265.1 Candidatus Nitrosopumilus sp.
TCTTTAGTGATACTAACTGCATCAGATGAAATCATGTCTGATGCCAATACAAAGAACTGAACATAAGCAGAAATGGATGAAACCAACACTATTGCAAACACTGGCAGCAACACAGTTTTTACAAATATTGACAAGTGCGGTCGTGTATAGCTGATTCTTTTTGAACCAATCCAATTAGAAAATTTTCTGTATACAATAAACAAAACAGATAGGCCGATAACAAGCGCGATAAATGCCATCTGCATCTCATATGATGATGATAAAAGTTCTGTAACTCTTTCGAACTGGCCTAATTCTAGAGCATCGGTATTTTCTTCTACCATGACTTGTGTTATGTCATTTCAATACTGATAAAAACCTGCATTTTTTTGTCATTTTATTTCGTTAATTCGCAATTTCCATGTAAACGTCTTCATAATTGAACATCAACACAATACAGTTATGTTTAATTTTGATAAAAAACAACCCATAAAGATGTCCAACATAAGACCACCAGGAATGCCAAAACCTGGAATCCCCAAAATAAAAAAGCCTTCAATCTCAAAAGTAAAATCCCTTAGGGAAAAAACCACTGCAGTTGTAGTTAACAGTGTTTCATTTTGACGTTTTGGATTAATTCAAATTTTACTTAGCTCAACATTTGAAAATTTTATCATCACAATGAGAAAATAATTCCACTTCATAATTCGGCAGGCAGTATTCGTCATGTTTTGAGGAAATCAGAGAGAACCCGTTGATATAATCATCAGTGTGATTTGTTATCTCTCTAAGTACATAACACTTTGTCATGCAAGATATCAATAACTAAAAAGATCACAATTGCTAATCTAGAAAAATAAAATTCAAAAAAGTAGATAAAATGAACAATTATTGCGCTTTTAATACTTGAACGACGTATAATACTATAGAGATGAGTTTTAGAAGATGTGTTCATTGCAGTAGAGAATATGAAAGCTTGTTTGATAGGCCTACCTGTTCTTCTGAATGTGCGATGGAAATATCATCTACAGCTGAGGTAAAAAGTGGTTAACAGTAATTTTCCAGAATTCTGCACACCTCAAGTTGGACATCATGTAGAATCTCTCAAAAACTATGCTTTGCCTGATTTTATTTTAGCCCTTGTTGCAACAGAATGCGATTCAGAACTTGCAGAAAGAGGAAGAATTGACAAGAAACTACACAGCATGAATGACGAAGCGATAGACTTACTGTACAAGATATTTGTAAAATGTGACAAAAATGAGTCAGGACAGTATGCCTTATACAGATTTTATGCGTATGTTGCTAGCATGTATTACAAATGTGAAGTCCTGATCAATGAAGTATTGCCAGGAAAGTCAGGAAATAACTACAAAGTTCCTGTAGCGGTAAAAAGCAATGGAATGTATATCTCAGTTGCAGTAAACAAAGACACCGGAAAACAGGTAAACAAAAGAGATGCCACAAAATTTTACAACATGGTATATGACATCAAAAATGGGGAACAGGGAACTATGTTATATGATGCAATTTATGCTTCCTCGGTAGGATTCAATGGAGATGCCTTAGTCGAGCTTGAGAGATTAGGTGAGGCAAGAACCAACGATTCTGAAAACAAGTTAAATTTTAAAACAGCATATTTTGAAAACGACATTTATTCTGCAGCCTAATGTTGAACTGTTTAATATTCAAGTAGATTGAGCGTAGATTCTAAACTCTTTTTGTATCATATTTGAGAAAAAATCATCACTAGGCCAAAAAAGCATTCATCTTTAAGTGATATGATACAGAACCACACCATGACAAAAAGAATAGAAGAAGAATTAGCAGAGATGAACAGACTGAAGAGATTAGAACTAGAATTTCTGTTTTTCAGAGCCGGAATGGACAATACACTGTTGAAAAAGTACCGCGATGCCTTGGTAGATAAAAAGATCACATGTGAAGACATAACATCTAACTTTGACATGTCCAAGTTTGCGTAAATTTTGGTTAATTTGTAACATTTTCAAACAAATGGTTTTGGCAGTCACCTTCACCATTGTTATATCCTCTTATTTCTTCACCATACACATGGTTCACAAAATAAAATATTTTGAAGCTGACAAGCTAAAACCAGGAGTCTTCCTCCAAGATGTCGTAAATGAATTCCTAGCAGAAAAAGATGAAAAAATCATAGCAGTTCATCCAGTCATGGAAAAAACTTTGCTGGTTCACTATATGGAATAATACTCTTCTTATTTTTCATCTTGATGGGAAAAATCACTTAGATACTACACTATTTTCCTTGTCTTGAATTATGTTGAGATAATGCGTCAGAGACTGGTGGTCGAAGAAAAACACCTTCATGCCAACCACCAATCTAAAAGTTATCACCAACACTACGCACTTGTAGAATAAAAGAACGACCATACAAATACCAAACAAATTTTAAAAAATCTGTTTGTTTCTTTACATTTTGAGATGTTTAATTGCATACAATAAATCAGCATGTTTTCGATGTTGTTAATGCATTTTCACGCTAACATCTGTTCAATTAGTGTAATTTCAATAAATCATCAGTGACTTTTAGTACTTCAAAGGTTATAGAATATGGCGGACTATTTGGGAGACAATAACAAGAAACAAGTTCATGATCTTCTTAATCAAAAAGAGAATTGCCAAATCGATGAAATCATGATAGTGCACAAACGATACTTTATTCCAGATACTTTTACACAGGCCAATTCCGAAGGGCATGATACTTGTATTTGGTGCATTAAGAATTCTCAAGAATAACGTGTCATTGAAAATTAATTTTTCAGAACTGTGTAAAAACCAACATGCTCTAAAATGATGATCAAACCTATGACCGTACAGTTATTCTGTTTTAAACAAAAGGCATTTTCCGACGTTGTCTCGGTAAATTTCCGGATTGGTAAACGGAATGATGGAGACAGTATGATTGAACAGGAGATGATAATGAAATAATGACCGGATTGATGGAGGAGAATATCGGATTGATAACCGAGAGTAATGTCGAATACACCACAAGTGGAAGACGAAATCGAAGCAAGGAAAGAGGCAAGGATAGCAAGCCGAGAAACTTTTCACTACATACAATGAAGAACCTACCGCAGTTCAGAGACAAGTCACATGAAGAAGTTAGACAATACATTCTTGAAAAGAAGGGAGTAGACATTGGTACTGGCATGAACTGGAGCAAAACAACAATGTGGATTTTGGTAGGATTAATGGTGATTGTAGGCGGAATTGGGATTTGGAAGTTATGGAAGCAATGGAAGGAGGGAAATAATGAAAACACCATAGATATTAGTTCAACAAACTGATAATTTCTACGCATTGCTTTTATGCAAAACTTGCAAAAATACATCAATAGAC
>JABDKK010000172.1 GCA_013002265.1 Candidatus Nitrosopumilus sp.
CCCAAAGCGATAAGAAACACTTGGATTATTTTTTGATTAATTTTAAACCCAGTTTTTTCTGTTCTTAGTTCAGATACAGGAGGGGATGATTTCATGTCATTTGTGGCAATTTCAATTGATTCTCTTACTGATTTTAATTTCATGGGAATTATTTTTGTTATTGAATCATCTGTTACAACTGTGTCATGAACCAAGCTATCAATGAGAGGTCGTGCCAAAGAAGCTTTCACCGGAGTAATAAGATCAACCCAATAAGAAGACAAACGAGTTGTTAAAAATGGGATTTGTATTACAAATAGATTCTTGTTAAGGAATGCAGCATAAGTTCTCATCAATTCCTCATATGTCATTTTATCAGGTCCACCTACTTCAAAAATTTTACCAATAGTAGATTGATGGTATAGACATTCAGCCAAATATTTTACCACATCATCGACTGCAATTGGTTGAGCTAATGATTTTACCCAAGAAGGGCACACCATTATTCGCAATCTTTCTACCAAATATCTAAGCATTGCATACGAACCACCCTGAGCTCCAATAATTAATGAAGCACGAAATTCCGTTACAGGGATTCCACCTGATGCTAAAATTTCGCCAACCTCCTTTCTACTTTTCATATGGGGTGATAACGAAAGGCTATCATTGACCAATCCCCCCAAATAGATAATTCGTTTTACTCCTGCATCAGTTGCAGCCTTTAGAAAGTTTTGAGCTTGGGTTTTTTCTCTAGTAGCAAACTCTTGCCATTGTGATTTATCACCCTCCATTGAATGAAGTAGATAGTAGGCCACTTCAGCACCTTTTAGGGCTTCGGTTAGTTGTTTTAGATCAAAAACATCAGCTTGAACATATTTTACATTATTAGTACTCTTTATTTTTCTCCTACTAAGACCAGTAACGGTATATCCTGATGAGGTCAGCAGGGAAATCAATCTGGAGCCAATAAAACCAGTTGCCCCACTAACAAAAATGGAGTATGGTGCGGACTGCTTAAACACAGTATTCTGAAAGGATTGCTCCATAATTATCTAAACTCCTTGTGTAAAGCCAATGATTTGATTTTATGAAAAATACTGTCATGGCAGGAATAAGACATGATGGAAGTTGGCTTATAAAATATTTAAACTAGGGCCAAATTTTTATTCTAGTGGTATAAATCAGTAAAAAGTATCTTGTTTTAGCACTATAAACAAGAGTTGGCATTAGTTAAATATATAAAAAATGGACAAAAGACATTGGTTTACATCAGAGCAAAAAAAGTAAAATCAGATCAGTATCTATATTTAGTAAAAAGTGTCTGGGATTCTAAAAAAAGCACATCAAAGCAAGAGATCCTAAAATATCTTGGCAAGGCTTCAGAAGTTGTTAAAGATGACATACCAGAAGATTATCGTAATGATCCCAAAATCTTATCAATTTTAGCATCATATAACCCAAAGGACATTAAAAAAAGAGAAGAATCAACTAAAAAATCAAAACAGCAATTATACAAAAGATTTACAGAAGGAGACATCGAGGAGGCAGTAAAAATTTCCGATGAATATACAAAGCTGTTTAGCGCTTCAGAATTTTTTGACAGAATTTTAAAGCCTGTGATGTATAAGGTTGGAGAAGACTGGGCAACAAAAAAAATCAGCATTGCAACAGAACATGTTGCAAGCAATATTGCTCAAGCATTGGTAAAAATAATAATGGAACAGGTTACAAGCAAAAATACCAAGAAAAAAATCTTAATTTGTGTACCACTAGGTGAAGAACATCATTTAGGATGTGATGTTTTGCAGACATTTCTATCCATTAAAGGATTCAAGGTATTCAACATAGGAACTTCAATACCAACAGAATCAATTCTAAGCTTTATTGAATACAACAAACCAGATGTGGTGCTAATATCAATTACATTAGAAGACAATATAGGAGCAGGACAAAGACTTGTTAAAAAGATAAGAGAACAATCAAAGATACCAATATTAGTTGGCGGTTACGTTTTCCAATCCTACATAACTCCAAAATTTAATGCAAAAATAGTTGCAGATTCTGGACTAGATGAGATTTACAAAATAATTAGAAAAACTTAGGCTTTCAAGGATTCAAGATGACTCAAAATATTTGGATGACACAAAGTTGAACTGTGTGCTGCTGAATCAGTCCCAATTCCATAGCTGATTGTGGAATCACCAACAAAGAACAGGCCTTTTATGCCTGGAATTTGATGAGGCATCTTTGATTTCCAGACCATTCCGGGCTCTTTCACAACTGATTCTACAAGCTTCCATGCCATAGGCCTCTCCCAAATCAATGAAGGGGTAAAATTGGGATAGATCGAAGATATTTCATTTTTCATTTTATCAACTATTTCTTTGATTTTATTTGAATCATCTACAATGTGTGATGGGATTGGAGTGCCAGCTATGATCAAATGCTCACCAGGAGGAGATACAGAAGGCGTAATGTTTGAAATAAAGAAAATTCCTTTTGTTGTATAGTTATCACCGACGGGAAATACAACTTGACGTGTGTCAATTTGTGATTTTAGAGCAAAGTGAACTTCAACTACTGATGTTTTTTTATCTAAGCGATTAATTTTCTCCACAAATTTTTTATCAATTGCACCATCATCAAATAATTGATTTAGCGCAACATATGCAGGATATGAAACTATCACACAATCACTTGGCACAAAAGAATTATCAGGCATGATAATTCCAGTGACTTTGGAATTTTCAATAGTGATTTTTTTTACAGAACAATTAGTTTGTATTGAGCTTTTTCTTTCCAAAACATAATCTGCAAGAATTTTTGTTATAGAGTCATAGCCCCCATCTTTTGGATATGCAAATTCACTTGTCCCACCTTTGAATGGATTAGCGCGGATAATAGTTCGTGCAAACTCCCCTAACGAAATATGTTCAGCAGTGTCTGCAAATGCCAACATGCAGATAGCTTCAAAAAAGGCATTAGTATCATCATCCAATCTTTTAGTAATATCAGTCAATGATTTAGAATCCCATTCTTCGGTTTTTTCAATTGATGTAAATGCCATAGGAAGTAAAAGTTTGAGTAATCTAATCCTACTTTTTAATGGGATTAATGAGAGCTGTAATAAATCTAGCATACCCTTAGGATATTTGTGAAATCCAGTATCAGAATGAAATGCAATGTCATTAACTTTGGCAAGCCCCAGTTTGTTATCTATACCAATTTTTTTTAAAATATTAAAAATGGCGGACTTTTTGTAAAAAGGCATTATGTGAAATCCATTATCAAGAATATGGTTTCTGTATACCATAGATGCAGTTCTGCCTCCTAATTTTGAGGATTTTTCAAGAATTTTTACAGAATAGCCACTATTTGCCAGCAGTGCAGCAGTAGACAGACCGCCTACTCCGGCTCCAATTATATGAATTTGCGGCATCATGCATCCACTTGTTCAAAATTACTAATAACTGGTGCTAATTATTTATTCTAGTGCTAATTATCAATTAATGAATGTGTTTTGGCATATTTTTCAGTGGAACATAGAAATTCATCCATTACAGCATTCATTTTTTTAAAAATAATTTTATGTAAAAATGGAATAAATTTTAAAATTCCATTCAATTGAAGTTTGATAGTAATAGTAACATTAGTTCCGTTGGATGTGGCAGTATATGTCTCATAAAATTCTGTTCCCTTCAAATCGCCTGTTAATATTTTAATGATGTGTATATTTGGGAATATAATTTCATGTAGTGTCTTTACATGGACTTTTTTTCCTATGAATCTAATACTCTCTAAAACAACTTTTTTTGTGGGAGAATCTTCAATTATTTTTAGTGACTCAAAATATTCGGGCATCACTTTATGAAAATTAGATACATCAGTACTTAATTTAAAGAGAATTTCTTGCGGAAGTATGCTGTTCTTTTCTAAATTTAATACGCTCATTGTTATTCTACCCTCTCAACATAATCAGAGAGGTTTGTCTTTGTAATGGAAATGTCAGGATAAACACTCTTAATGTGCGAATATAATTTTGCCAAAGATAGTTTAACAGAGTCAGTTTTTTCAGGATCTGTTAATGGATGAAGTCTAATTGTAGTTTTTTCTTTCGTAGTTGATAATTCAATAAAGAATTCTTTATGAGATTCATCGATAACTATAGTAGGCAACAGTGCGGTAAAGCCATTTTTTTCCACAAAAATTGTTTGGATTTTTATCAAAGGGGATTTTTGAAATATAGGAATAAATTTTTTGCTAAAATCAAATAAATCCAGCGTTTTACCTATCACGATATGTGGCATGAATCTGATTGGTGTTTTTTTATTTATAATAATTTAGAAAAATTGACCTAGTGCCAACCACATAGATTGGAGTTTGTGATTAGGCATAAATTGGCACTATTTCAGAAAATATTTCCGCCTTAAATAACATATTTACCTAAATTAGACATGATGACTGAATTACTCCATCAAAAAAATTGCAAAAAAAATTCATTGATTACAGATTATCACACAGGGGAAATTGCATGTAGTAATTGCGGTGCAGTGTCATTTGAGAAAATACTCGATATCGGTCAGGAATCATCTGGCCTGACTGGTGAAGAATACAGCAAAAACACCAGGGTCGGAGGGAAAATATCTTTGAAGATGATTGACATGGGATTGTCTACAATAATTGAATCAAAGGACAAGGATGCAACAGGTAGAAATCTTTCAGCAGAAAACCGAAGAATGTTTTATCGCCTGCGTATGTGGGATAGAAATAGTCGTTCGGCCAGTTCAGTGAAATCATTTCAAAAAGCATTTACATTACTTGATGGAATTGCATCAAAACTAGGATTACCAGATGTAGTAGTAGAGCAAACAGCTCATTTGTTTAGAAAAATTGCTGCTAAGAAAATTCTTGCAGGAAGATCTACTGCTGGAATCTTGTGTGCAGCCATATACATCACATGCAGAGTTACTGATACCCCTAGAACATTACAGGATATTGCAGATGCAGGAAATGTTAGAAAAAAAACTCTCCAACGAATTTACAGATTTCTAGCACGAGAGATGGATATATATCCTGAAATTTTTGATCCATCTGAATTTGTCTCAAGGGTTGCAAAAGCATCTGGTATTTCAGAAAAAACAGAAAGGTTGGCATTTAAGATATTGGACATGGCATCCAAACAAAACGTTTCAACTAGTAAAAACCCAATGGCAATGGCTGCTACTGCAATTCATTTAGCATCAAAAATTAACAATGAGAAAGTTTCTCAAACACAAATTTCCAAAATATCGGGAATTAGCGCTGTTACAATCAGAGACAGGGTAAAAGAAATCAAGAAAAAGTTAGGAGGTGAAATCTATGGGTAGAACATGTAGAGGAATTTGCGTAATGCACAGGGCTGATCCAGCACCTAACAAAATAAGATACGAGATAGGTCAGAAAAGATGTACGTTTTGTGGAATCTTTTTGTCATCTGAGGAATCAAGGTGTATTTGTTGTAAGGCAGTCCTGAGGACAAAACCACGCAGTAAAAAGAAAAACTGATTATTTTTTGGAGGCACTTACCAGAGACACCACATCTCTATCTCTTAGCTGATAATCAACAGGCAATCTCAGATTATATCGAAGATCTTTACCGTATAGTAGGCCTTTAGTTAGATCTGAATGAATTTCCTTAGCAAGATCCTTTATTGTAGCTCCATCTTTTAGCAAAATCAAATCAGGCAGCACTTGTCCTTTTTTGTCTGTAAGATTTTTTTCATCAGCTACTGGATATATTGAATTCATCTTTAGTAATTTGAATACCGCAACATTAATGGCAAATTGAACGCCTGTTCTCATGTATTCCCCCATAATTCCCTTTTTAATGAAATTCAAAGCACTGACTTGTTTTTCATTTAACTCTTCAGACTTAATAATTTCAAATTGTTCAGAGCCAGGAGAATATTTTATTAGATTTTTTTGTTCTGCCCGTCTCAGACTAAATTCACTGTCACCGCTAGCAGGAATTACAATAGAATCATTAAATCGTTCTCTTAATCTTGCAAAATTTTTATCTGCGCCCTCAACATCAATTTTATTTGCAACAATCAATGTGGGCTTTGAAATTTTTCTAATTAAAGATGCAAGTTTTTTAGTATCGGCAATATCAAAATCATCAAATTCTTTTTCTGAAAGATTGGTTGCCATAAGAGATTCTTTGACATGGGTATTGTTTACACCGATTCCTCTATAAAGGTCTGCCAATGCCTCTACGATATCAGAACCTGCTCGTATAAGTTTTGAAATTTTATCACGATTTCCCTCCAATATTTTGTGATACCACATAATCAACTCTTCTTCAATATCAGCAAAATCAGAAATAGGATCACCGGTTCCAACTTCTGTTATTTTACCCGATGAATCAATTCCGCCTGATGCATCAACAACATGAAGAAGAGCATCAGATTGTGCAGCAATAGATAGAAATTGATTTCCTAATCCTTTTCCCTTCCATGCATCCTTGATTAATCCTGGCAAATCAATTAGTTCTATTGGAATGTATCTCCACCCTTCCAAGCATTTTGAGTTATTTGGATTATCTTGAATTTTAAATTCAGGATGGACGCATAGAGTAATTGCATGTGTTACCCCAGAGACAGGGGATTTTGTAGTGAAGGGATAAGACGATATTTCTTCAGAAGACAGTGTTGCAGAATTAAAAAAGGTGGTTTTACCAGTATTTGTTTTACCAATTAACCCAAGTTTAATAGGCATAGCATGATTCTGATTTCAGAATATTTATCTCTGCCTAGCAACTATGTGTTTTTGTTGCTTTTGATTTTTTCAATAGTTTGATTGAGTTCTTTTATGGCCCATTCAATATCGGCCAAATCCTCTGAAGATAGAGAGTCTTTCCATTTCTCCAAAACACTATTGGCAATTTCTGAACAATTGTACAACAGGTTCCAGTATGGATGATGTTCAGCTGTTGCATATGCTAATTCAGAAACATCGTTTAGGCCATTCTTTGCTCTAGCTATTGAAGAAATTTTTTCACCAAATATTTTGACAATATCATTCTCAAGATCTTTTTCGATTTTCAAGGGAGTGTTTTTTGATTCATATTTTTTTGCAAGGTTTTCTAAATCATAGTAGAAATTTTCAAAATCTGTCATTTTAGCATAATCTCTGGTGCTCAGCTAACATACATCTGTTAAAAACTACCTTGATGCCTTCTTTTCTAGCCAATTCTTCTGCCTCAGAATTATGAATTCCCTCTTGCAGCCATATGACTTTGGGTTTTTTTGCTATTGCATCTCTGATTACAGACATCACTTGATCAGAAGGTCTAAAGACATCAATAATTTCAACATCACCGTCAACGTCCCCTACTGTCACATAGCATTTTTTCCCCATGATTTCATCAGTAGTGGGATTTACAGGAATTATTTCATATCCATTATCTGACAAATATTTTGGGACGTAATGTGCAGCTTTTGACGAGTCCTTGGACATGCCAATTACTGCAACCCTATTTAATGAAAGGATATCACGTATTTCATCGTCTGTATGTTCGTCATGTTCCATGAAATTAATTCAAACATGAAGAATATAATTTTACTATGACAAAGTATTTTTTACTCCTCATATCAATGATAATTCATGGATGAAGAACCTAAAGACATCATCGTTTTAGGAGCAATCAAAAACGGAATTAGAAAATTCGATAAAATACAAAAAATGACAAACATTGAACCTGAAGAGCTCAATTCAATTCTTGAAAAACTAGAAGAGCGAGGATTTATCAAAGTGGAAGAAAAAAAGGGATGGTTAGGAAAGAAAATTGAGATTAATGCCACAGAGGAAGGTTCAAGAGAAGTAGATGAAAGAGTTCACGAATTGCAAGCAAAATGGAACCAAATGTCTCAAATATACAAAACAGGAGACAAGGAGAAATTAAAACAGAAATTGGACGAAAATAAATCATTTCTGCCAATGATGATGTTTTTTGGAGTGATGGACATCATGATGTTTTCAATGATGTTTAGTATGATTGGAATGGCAATGACAGATTATGTTCCTGCAGAGAGCATTCCAGAAAGCATGGGAGAAGGCATGGATGGTACCGGCTCTGATGCAGGAATGGATGATGGCGGATTTGATATCGATATTGGATTCTAGTGGGAATTTATAACCAAATTTGAAATGATTTACAATTGATGTACAGCTCTTTTGACAGTTCAGGATTAGTTAAAGTACTTACTTTTTTACAAACCCACAATACCGAGTATTTATCAGGTCAAGATCTAAGCGATGTTTTAAGAATAAGTAGAGTCGCAATTTGGAAGCATATTAAAAAAATCCAAGAATTAGGCTACAATGTAGAATCTAAACAAAAACTAGGGTACAAATTAACATCAAACTCAGAAGCTTTGCTCCCATGGGAAATTACACGAGGGTTAAAAACAAAGTTAATTGGTCAGCAGGCATATTATTTTGATTCAATAAATTCAACACAGATTCAGGCTCTAAAAATGGCATCAGATTCAAAAAACAACGGAGCAGTCATCGTATCAGAAAAACAAACTGGTGGAAAAGGAAGGACTGGAAGAAAATGGATTTCCCCTAAAGGAGGAATTTGGTTTTCAGTAATCTTGCATCCAAAATTCGATATTTCTATGACAACATTGTTTCCAATAGGAGCTGCCTTAGCATTATCAGTTGCTCTTGAAAAAACTCTAAAAATTTTTCCAGAAGTGAAATGGCCAAATGACGTCACAATTAAAGGAAAAAAACTTGCAGGATTACTAGTGGATGCATCATTTGAGTCAAACAGAATAGAAAACCTAGTTTTAGGAGTTGGAATTAATTTTGATGTAGACACAAAAGAAATAGAGAAAAAGCTAAAAGACACACCGAATTTTTACGGAGTTGTCTCTTTGAATGAACAAAAAAAGAAAGTCAGGCCAGTAGTATTGGTGCAATCATTTTTGGTGGAATTGGAAAAGATTTTTCAAATGCTCAATTCCAAACAGACTAAAAAAATTATTTCTGAATGGACAAAAAGATCATCAACAATAGGGATGAATGTGGAGATAGACACATCTGATGGAAAGGTAAAGGGAAAGGCAATCAAGCTAGGCGATGACGGATCTTTAGTCGTATCAAAAGGTAATGTTACTGAAAAAATAGTTGCAGGCGATGTAAACCATTTATCAAAATAGCTATTTTCGGGTTTTTTTAGGTTTTACTTTGGAGAGTTTTCTTGCTTGTTGTTTTTTGGGTTTTGATGGAATTAGTTTGGATTGCTCTTTTAGAACATCCTTAAGATCATGTTGAATCTCAAAAACTGATGAGAGTAATTCTTCCAAAGCAGATACATATTGAGAATATGCAGAAATGAGATTGGTTTTAGCCTGATTTGACTTTGTTAGGAATTCATTGGAGCGCAACAGATTTGCAGAGGTAATCAATTCGGGAATTTCAGATGAGGGATCTCCTAATTTGGAAAGTTGTAATTGAGCCTCTTGGATTTTTTTACGCAAATCATAGATATTTTCTCCAGCACCAATCTCAGTCAATACAAAAACACCAATCACGAATAAATTAAAGATTTTCCATGCTCATCTTGGCATAGTCGGTCACATTGAAAGATTACAATTGTGATAGAGGTTTTCTACTGCACCATGTCAAAAGTGTTGAAACAATTATGACGCACGAGTTAGGGCAGCCCATTGCAAAACACATACTGATCAAAAAAATAATGCCATGCACCCACCATACACTTTATCCTATGCTTTTTTGTACTAAGTTTCGATCTCATTCTAAAAATTTAGAACAAGTATTAGCTTGACCTACACCCAAATAACCTGTTTAAATTAGGTAAAATGAATAAAAGGGGATTAATGCCAATTTTAATCATTATGCTCAAAAATTCCGTGGTTTCTGGGCCAAAGTGTCCTGCATGTGGAGATAAAAAAATGGTTACAGATCAAAATACGGGAGAATTATTTTGTGGCAAATGTGGATTTGTGGTAACAGATAAAATCACAGATACTGGTGCAGAATGGAGATCTTTTGCAAATGATGACACCAATAGAACCAGAGTAGGAGCTGGCACATCACTAACCATGCACGACATGGGTTTGTCAACAGTAATTGGTGCTGCAAATAAAGATTCCACTGGAAAGCCATTATCGGCAAGTGTAAAAAGTTCAATTGAAAGATTAAGGACTTGGGATAGTAGAACTCAAGCCCACTCATCGGCAGACAGAAATCTAAGGCAAGCCCTTAATGAAATGGATAAGCTAAAAGACAAGCTTGCGTTAACTGATGCAGTTATAGAAAAAGCAGCATACATTTACAGAAAAGCAATGGAGAGAAAACTTATCAGAGGCAGATCGATTCAAGGATTGGTAGCTGCTTGTCTTTATGCATCATGTAGAAATACAGAAACCCCAAGAACGTTAGATGATGTTGCAAAGGGAATCAACGTCAGAAGAAAAGATGTAGCTAGATGTTATAGACTGATTTTTAGGGAACTTGAATTAAAAATGCCAGTAGTTGATCCTGTAAGAGGGGTTTCAAGAATTGCAAGTATTGCAGAATTAAATGAGAAGAGCAAGAGAAAGGCAATTGAAATTTTAGTTCAGGCCAAAAAAAAAGGCATTGTTGCAGGAAAAGATCCTATGGGAATCGCAGCAGCGCGTCCAGCGTGACGACGCCGACGCCCGCGACCGCGTCGATCTCGGCGATGCTGTCGAACAGGTCGTCGTCCTCGGTCCCGAACACGCCGTCCGGCCCGTCCCGATACGCGATCAAGTTGTGTGCCGCGTTCTCACTGATCCCCACGTCGTCGACCAGCACGGTGACGGTCGTCCCCGGATCGTTGAGGAACACCACCACCGCCGGCGGCCCCTTGGGCAACACGGCCCACAGCGGCGCGAACGCGAAGATCTTCTCCATGGACGCCGGGCCGACGTACGGCACGGCGTCCAGCTCTTCGACGGTGTCGAACAGGTCGTCGTCCGCGGTCCCAAACTCGCCATCCGGCCCATTGCGATGGCCGATGATCGCCGCCGCGGACTGTCCGGTCAGCCCCACCTGATCGTCCAACACGTCCTCCGTCACCAGGGGGTCGTTGACGAACGCCAGAACCTCCGCATCGGCGGACGGTGGGACCCAGGTCGCAACGAACTCTTCGAGCGTGACCATGGCGAGCGGCCCCACCCAGCTCTGGGCCGCCACCTCGGCCAGATCGTCGAAGAAGTCGTCGTCGCCGGTCCCGATCGCGCCATCAGAGCCATCGCGATGCGCGATCAGCGACGCCGCCGCGTGCGGTCCGAGTCCGGCGGACTTGAGCAACGCCACGTCGGTGTGCGGGTGATTCAGCAACTGAAGGATGGAGGACGACACGTCCGCGCCGGGCCCCGACTGCACCCACACGTAGGCCATCAGCTTGTCCACGGTGGCGAAGTCGACGAACGAGACGGCAAACAACTCGCCGATCCCCTCGAAGACGTGATCGTCCTCGGTCCCGGCCAGCCCATCCGGCCCGAGGCGGGCCTCGAGCAGGGCCTGTGCGGCCCAGGGATCGATGCCGGCGTCCTCCACCAACACCGTCAGCGTCGTCGTCGGGTCGTTGAGAAACGCGAGGAGCCGTCCTTCGGGCGTGTCGTCGATCTCCACGGTCGGAGCGACC
>JABDKK010000186.1 GCA_013002265.1 Candidatus Nitrosopumilus sp.
GTTTTACAGTTTCTTCAATTGCTGGTTGAATTACTCTATTTTCATAATCAAGTCCTAGATTTTTGTATAACCTATGAACTTGTTCTTTATCTGGATGATAGTTGACAGTTACTGTTGTTTCTACTGTTTGCAAATCCCTTGATGCACTTCTAGCTTCACTTGCATATTTTAGGGTACGAACTTCAATATCAATAACTTCATCTTGGAATGGGACTACAAAATGTATTCCTTCTTCAAGTGGAGGCTGTGATAGATCAACTGCATTCCAGTGTAATAGAACCCCTCTGTGACCTGCATCAACAATTTTTACAGATGCTGAGGCCACAACTCCGATTAAAATTAGAATAATTATACCAATTAGAATTCCCTTTGCTGCACTCATGTTAACGCTAACTTTGGGGCTCTGATACTTTGACAATACAGTATGTGACTATTTTCTACTTTTATACCATCGTAATGGCAATGAATCTTAGGCATTAGACTTACTGGCACTCAACAAATTTATCCCATATCCTCGTAGATTTTTCATGGAGCCCAACTATTCTTGGATTTATCTGGTAATATTTTTGGCAATTCCCCTAGCTAGAATTCTTCCTAGAGTAATTCAAAAGGCAAGAGGCAAGGAGATGCCACAACCAAAAAGGATTCAAGACAATCCATTTCGTCCAAGTTATACAAGTCCTCAAACTCAGACCCAACCACCTAAAACCGAGCCTAAGAAACCACAATCAAAGGACATGCTAGTATTAGGTGAGCTGAATCGTGGTGCACACTCTTTTGATAAAATTCAAAAAAATACCGGATTTACAAATCAGGAACTTGAGGGAATTTTAGAGAAACTCGAAAAAGACGGATTTCTCAAAGTAGTTAGCAAGCAAGGACTCTTTGGTCCAAAAGTTGAGCTATTTCCTACTGACAAAGGATTCAAAGAATACTATACATGACAATTGCAACTGCAGCTACTTGGGATACATCTGTGAGTAATACAATCTTTGCAACCCTTACTTCTTCCACTCTTTACTCTTAGTCGCTCTTTGTCCATTTGATTACTATACCGATGACTCTCTTAACCTTTCTTGAATCAAAAAGTAGATATTCCTGACTCTTTTACACTGTATAACAAATTAATGAAATCTTCTGATCTATTAGTCAAATGCCTTGAAAACGAAGGCGTTGAGTATATCTTTGGTCTTCCTGGAGAAGAAAACTCGGACTTTTGTTTGTCACTGCTAAATTCTAAAATTCAATTCATTCTAGTTAGACACGAGCAATCAGCTGCATTCATGGCAGATGTTTATGGAAGAATTACTCCAAAAGTTGGAGTTTGTCTTGCAACACTTGGGCCCGGAGCTACAAACCTTACAACAGGAATTGCAAATGCAAACATGGACAGATCACGTGTCCTTGCAATTACTGGACAGACTGATTCTCATCTTTTACACAAAGAATCTCATCAAAACATGGATGCAATCACTTTGTTCAAACCAATTACAAAATGGAACTGGTCAATTAGAAACAGCGACAACATTCCTGAAATTGTAAGACGCGCATTCAAAATATCCCTTGAGGAAAAAAATGGCGCAACACACATTGAGCTACCTCAGGACATTGCAAAAAAGGAATCAAACATTCTTCCAATTAGACAGTCATTGACAATCCGTTCAAAGCCTCATCCATCCCTTGTAAATTTGGCAGCAAAGCTGATTCTTGATTCAAAAAAACCTCTGATTCTCGTGGGTAATGGCTGCATTAGGGAGAATGCAAGTGCCCACATTAGGCAGTTTGCAGAAAAAACTGGAATCTGCTCAATGAACACCTTCATGGCAAAGGGAGTAATCTCTGATAAATCAGAGAGACATCTTCAAACCATTGGAATCAAGCAGGCAGATCATGCATTGATTGCAATGAAGGATGCTGATTTGGTAATTGCAATTGGATATGATCTTGTAGAGTATAGTCCAAAACACTGGAACCGTGATTTGAGCAAAAAAATCATTCACATTGATTTTACCACTGCTGAGATTGACACATACTATCCTCCAGATGTGGAGATTGATGCAGATGTAGAGTATACAATTGATGCAATACTAGAAGAACTTGAAAAAGAGAAGAAAGAGAATCCTTCAATTGACTATCCAAAAAAAGAGTTTCCTGAATTATTTAAGAAAATAAAGCAGCAAGTTGTAGACAGAGTTGAGCGACACAAAAATCATACAACATATCCAATAGAGCCAGAAAAGCTGGTAACTGATGTTAGAGCAGCACTTGATGATAATGATATTGTCCTATCTGATGTTGGTGCTCACAAGATGTGGATTGCAAAGACCTACAATACCTATGTTCCAAACACCTGTCTTATCCCTAATGGTTTTTGTTCAATGGGGTTCTCAGTTCCTGGGGCAATTGCAGCTCAGCTAGTTTATCCTCAGAGAAATGTTGTTGCAATGTGCGGTGATGGTGCATTCTTGATGAGCGTTCATGAGATAGAGACAGCTGCAAGACTGAATCTTCCAATAATTATTGTTGTTTGGGTTGATGGCGGATATGGTTTGATCTCACTCAAAGAGATGGATGAATATGGAAAAGATGCATACACTAGATTCAACAACCCTGATTTTGTAAAACTTGCAGAAAGCTTTGGTGCAATAGGATACAAGGTACAGTCCTCTGAGGAATTTCCAAAAATCCTAGAAGAGGCCAAAAAATCAAAAGACAAGCCTGTTATTATTGCAGTAGATGTTGATTATTCTAGAAATAAACTCCTGCTCCATGATGACTTTGAGAATTAATTACATGCAAAGAGTTGCTGCCTGTATCTTTACAGATTTTTCAGAAATTGTAGAATATGTGTTTGATAGTACTATATAGTACTCGCCTGGCTTGAGAAGAATATCAAATTCTACTGATTCTACCTTGTCTGTGTTGTAAATTGAAAATATTCCCTGCATGTTTTGATACTTTAGGTAATTGTACTCATCAAAGACATACACAATTATGTTATTTCCAAGTGGAGAACTGGCAGTAAACTTGATGTGAAGATTTGCATTGCAATCAATGGGTATTGGAATGCTTTGATATTTTCCTGGGCTTACCTGAAATGTTGAATCTACTATTGTTTCTCCGGGAAATAATAATTCTTCATCTTCTGTTCCAAATATCTGACCAACAATAGAATCAATTACGTTTCCAATTGTCTCACCTAATGAATCAATAGCAGATGGTGACTCTGTTTGATTTTTTTGAATCTCTGCAGTTAACTTGTTTCTAATTTCATTATACACTGATACCTTCTTTGATGACTCAAATGGAATTGGAACATCAATCCAAAGAATTTGGAAATGTGCAACTCCTTTTACCTTTAGATCCATTTGTCCCTGAGCTTCAACAATTGATTTTACTGCAGGTTCTAGTCCGCTCTTTTGTAAATTCTGAAATGAAACAATCTCGATGCTTTGACCCGGATAAATTATTGTGTTAATCTTGCTGTTTCCAGAACCTATTGGAACTCCATTTACAAATACATCATATGTCAAATCCGGAATGTGAACTGGTAAAAGTCCATTATTGGTAATTGCAAATATCAGATTGAGATTAATTCCTTGGATTAACCCAAATGCTGCATCAAGCCAATTTCCAGTTAATGCATCAAGGCCCAAACTAATCAGAGTACTCCATGACAGTGTCTCCCAATCAATGCTGAGCAGCCTTACCTCATTCATTTGAACATGAAGGTTGACGTATGAATATGCAAATAGTCCACCAAAAATTATGATTATTGTTGCAATTATGATAATAGTTATTGCAACTTTTTTGCCCATGATAATGAAATTACTGCACTGAATTTAGACCTTATCTGAGTCCCACTTATGATTCAAACAAAAGCAGACAGTTCTGTTTATTGCTCAGAATTAGTACGGACTAAAAAATTCCTTTTTTTGGTTTTTAAAAAAAAATTACTGGGAAGACAACTCTGCACTTCCAAACAGAACACCAAACGATTTGCACCATATCAAAACATTTCTGTATTTGCTAAGATCAGCTCCGTCAGGGATCTCATAATTTTGATTTCCTTTGTTTGCTTTTAGTTCTCCTAGATTTAGAAACTTTGATGCTTTCTTATCTGTTGACAAATAAACAAACAAGTCTGGTCCGTTAGTTGACTCAAAATTTTCTAACCTTAGCACACTGCTTCCATCTTCTAATGGAATTGTGTATGTGATTCCTTGAGCGTCATGAATCCCATCCCCAACTCCTACAAAAGTTCCGCTAAAAGTCATTGGTATCTCTTCCATCATAGCTTCTTCCATCATAGCTTCTTCCATCATAGAGTCTTTCTCAATTATTTTTTGAGTTATTGCTCCAGATGGAATTGCTTCATCAATAGTTGATTCTGTGAAATATGGTGATATTGCATAAACTGATACTGAACCGACGACAATTATCACAATTGCTGCAAGCAAAGATTTGTTCATAATAAAATGATTGGTTTTTGATATAAAACCGATTTTCCATATTGATTCCAAATCATACGCAGAAAAATGACCAAACTGTGTGAAAAATACTCGTAAAGTAATTTAGTAAGATTTCATTGCCAGAAACAAATGGAGCCGTTTGATTCGTTTCTTATCTGGGTTACAGAATTTCTAGGACAGCATCTCTATGAGGGGATATTTCTAGCTGCACTGCTTGAAACTATAGTTCCACCAATTCCAACACTTGCTGTATTTCCTACCGCAGGATTTTTGGCATCACAGCAGGGAATGACACTTTTTGAATTGATTCCAATGATACTGTTAGGTGCAACTGGCGCAACAATAGGAACATCTGCAATATACCTTATAGCACTAAAACTTGGCAGAGTAGTTCTGATTCGCTATTTGAGATATGTCAAGGTCTCTGAGAAAAAATTACAGCGAGTTGAGATTTGGTTTGAAAAGTATGGTGACAAGGCTGTATTCTTGGGAAGGATGGTTCCGGTAATGAGGGAGATGATTTCAGTTCCTGCAGGACTGCTAAAGATGAGAATACCAAAATTTGTCATCTACACTTTTGCTGGGTCTTGTGTTTGGTCAACTGGAACAATTCTGTCTGGATATTATTTTGGTGAGGCAATAGGGCTTGGCACTAGCAGTATGGCATCATTGCCTTAAATATTAAAAACGACCTATATACTGTATCGTCCCTAGTTTGGCTGGATGTTGACAGGGAATCTTCAATGCTACCCTAAAACATTGAAGATCTCTGTCTTGTAATTTAGAATATTTTAAAAACTACCTAGGGTCTTTTGCTTTTTTTCTTCCCAGAATAATTCTCTAAGACCCATTTCTGTTCTCAATGAATTTGCAGTGGCAGGACCAAATCCCTCATAATGATTATTGGTCATAACCATAGCAAGTGGAATGTCTTGTATTTCTTTTAGTTTTTTTGCCCAACCCTTGATTTGTGTTGCTCTGTCTTTTGTTAGTCTACCAAATTCTGAATCTGAAATAGAACGATCTCCAATTAATCTCACATAAAGATATCTAGATGTAATTGGCATTGGATTATTTACTCCGGCAACATCATTCCAAACCAGGCAATGGTTGTTTTGTTTTAGATATGATATTGCATCTTCAGAAAACCATGATTCATGTCTTCCCTCAATTGGATAAACAAAGTCATCTGGTAGAAGCTCAAATAATTCCTGCAACCTTGGCTTTGCTTCCTCAAATGATAATGATGGTGGTAGTTGCAAAACAAGTGCTGAGATTTTTTCATAAATTGGTGAGAGTGATGAGAGAAAAGAAAACACTTCGGAATTTACCTTTTCTAGTCTTTTCTCATGAGTAATTGAAGATGGAAATTTTGCTGTAAATCTGAAATGCCTTGGTGTATCTGCATCCCATCGCCTGACAATCTCCTGGGCTGGGATTCTATAAAATGTGGAATTTATCTCAGTGATGTCAAATATTTGAGAATAGTACTTGAGCCACTCAGAACTCTTGAGACTCTTTGGATAAAATGTTCCAGACCATCCATGATAGCTCCAGCCAGTGCATCCGATCTTAACATTCACAATAAATCACAAATCTCTGTTATCTTTAAAATTTGAAAGCTGACTATTGCGGTTCAACCTTCACACAGTCCTGCGTGTATGCTCAGACCGGTAAACAATCGCCTGCATTTTGACAATAGGGTATTGTGTCAGCTTCCGTAATATAATAGGCGATTCTCAAATAAAAAGAGCACTATTTTTTCCACTAGTGGTAATTTTGAGGCGATCAGAAAATAGTAAGATGGATAAGTCCTACTTGATGTTTATATCCAAAATATCCTGATTAATCATGTGTTTCGCTTTAGAAAGAAAAAAGAATTTGTGTATATCCATATACCTCCAATGCCAAAAAGAGATTCCTAATACTGAGTTTTATAAAATACAGTGCGACAATTTGATTTTAATGTCTCCAAAAAAAAAATTCGATAATTGTAGGATTTCAAATACTGCTAATTCCTGCAAACTCTCTGACACTTGTATGCCTAGAATCTGCATGGAGGTCATTGGTACCTCTAGTGCAAGAATTCAGAGAATCCTCTGAATATTTTCTTGATGCTTTGATTTTAGGCTCAAATTTCCGTTTAATTGATGGGCAGTGGGCCTAATATGGTGTTTGTATGAAAGCAGACTTGGAATCTTTTTCTCGGCAAGAATAACCATACCGTAACTGGCATGATATATTGATACAAAAATTCGTAACTGAGTAAGGTAGGTAATTAAGAAATGGCCCAACGAATAACAATAATGCTTGATGATGATCTGGTAAAGAAGCTAAGACTAAAGCAATCTCAAATTATTCAAAAATCTTCATCTAGTGCAAGTTTCTCACATGTGGTAAATGAATCACTTCGAGCATGTCTGAAGACGAAATAATTATTTTAAACTATCTCTGAACTCTCAAAAATTCCTTATCCATCATCCATTGGATGCTTTGAACAAAGGTTTGATTGTCGATTTGACCTGTTGCCCACCATTTGGCACTGTTTTTAATCCATTTTGGAATCTTATTTTCTGAATCTGGATTTGCATTCTCCAAAACCCCGTAATTGACTAGCTCCTGTAATCCATCTACAAATGTCTCATCACTAATTACATCATCCGACCAAAGTATTGCCGAATCCTGAATCCACTGTGGGATTATAATGATGTCTTCAACAAAGTTCTCTCCATCACCTGTTCTGCACTGTCTTGGATAAGATTCCATGATTGGAAATCCTGCAGCAAAACAATCCTCAAAACTATTAATTGCATTTAATGGAGTGATTCTTAGTATCCTGTCATCATTTATTTGCGGAGATCCTCTTCCATCCTGGTTGCTAGTTAGAATGTATAGATAACCATCAGGTCCTGTTGCAACATCTCGCAATCTTCCAAAATTTCCTTGGAAAATCTTTTCATCTGAAACTACTTTGTTGTTTTCAATATCAAACTCTATCATGTGCAAATGGTTTCCCCTCAGTGTTGCAACAAAATATTTTCCATTCCACTGAGGAATTTTATCGCCATAGTAAAACACTGCACCTGATGGTGCCCATGTGTCATCTCCTGTGTGCAAGATTGGATTTTGCAGTCCTGGCTTTGTCTCATCTCCAATGATATCAGGCCAGCCGTAATTTGAGCCTGGCATTATCACATTGATCTCGTCATGTGCTGCCCCCCTCCATCCGGATGGTCCGTGTTCTGTAGCTACCAGATTTCCATTACTATCCCAGTCTATTCCTTGAGGATTTCTGTGTCCTATGGAGTAGATTTCTGAATTCCATGGATTGTCATCAGGAATTGTTCCATCTGAATTAATTCTTAGAATCTTTCCTCCAAGTGAATTTAGATCTTGTGACAAGTCAGGAATTCCAGCCTCACCTGTTGTGATGTAGAGTTTTCCATCTGGTCCAAACTTTATTCTGCCTCCGTCATGAAATGGGCCTCCTGGAATTCCATCAATCAATACTTTGTCTTCAGTGATTTTATCCTCTGATACCACGTAACGTACTACCTTGTTTGTAGTGGTTAGAAATTCATTGTAAGTGTAATACAGATAGATGTAGTTGTTTTCCTCAAAGTTTGGATCCACTGCAACACCTAACAGTCCACCTTCGACTCCTCCCACTCCGATTGTTAGAAGTGGCTCTTTTAGAACTCCGCCCTCGATTACTCTGAGGTTTCCGTTTCTCTCAGTAAAGAAGACTCTGTCATCTGGCGTCCAGTCAATGCTCCAGGGAATGGTTAGATTATCAGCTACTGTTTCCACTTTGACTCCGTACTCTGGAAACTCTTGGGCATAAACTGCAGGAATGACTCCGAGTATGATTAGACTGATAATTATTCCCTTCACGTAATACAGATCTCTTTTTTGGAATTAAGTCTTGTCAAAAAATAGAAATTGGAACTTAAGACCAACAACGGTTAGTTGCTTGGTGACAATTCCAATTGATACTGATTTGTCAATTTAGTATTTAGATAATACTGATAACTTCTACGTATCAGTTATTTGCAGAACTTGGATTGATTCTGATATTGCTCATCTAAATTATGCTTCATCCATATTATCATGAATTCTATGGATAATGGTAAAATCAATCATTTGATCTAATTTCTTCTAACAAAACAACTGCTGGAACACTCTGAAACGTGGTATTCAGAAACATGTTCAATGTATTTTGCTAATTACAACTAAACAATACTTGAGACTCCAAATATCACTAACAGTACTGCAAATCCAATAATTACTGTCCTTGTCTTCGTTTACTTTTTTTGAAAATTGTTGAATTAAAGATGCTGTCCTATGATTGGTGTGACGAAAAATACCAAAATTTTACACTGCAAGCCTCTTTGCTTTTGCAAACACTGCTGACCACTGAGCCCAGCTGAGCCTGCCAGTCTGGGTATTTTGCTTTGATGGATGATACGATGTTAGAATCATAGTGTTTTCGTATCTGAATAGTTTGTTGTGCCCAAACTTTTCAGGCTTGATTTGGTATAACTTGCATGCTGCATCATATGCAATCTTTCCCAGGCATAGTACAATTTTGACATTTTTTAGAATCTTTTTTTCTTGCTCCAAGAATCCAAAGCACTGCCCCATCTCCTCTTTTGTTGGCTTGTTTTGAGGCGGTGCGCATCTTAGTGCTGCAGTAATGTATGCATTATGTAACACCAGCCCATCATCTCTGCTTTGACTAGTTGGAATTGACGCAAAGCCGTGCTTGTGCATTACCTTTGCAACCCAGTCTCCTGATGAATCCCCTGTAAACATTCTTCCTGTCCTGTTCCCCCCATGTGCAGCAGGCGCCAATCCTACAATGAGAAGCCTTGCATTGACATCTCCAAATCCTGAAAGAGGCTTGCCGTAATACTTTTCATCCCTGAACCGTCTTACCTTGTTTTTTGCAACATCGCGTATGTACACTGCAAGTCTTGGACATTTTTTGCAGCTTGCAATCTTTTTGTTTAGGGATTCAATTGAGCTCAACAAACACCTTGCTTTTTTGTCTCAATAAAAATACTCTTTTCATCTTCTACAAAATTAGACTCTAAGTTGCCTGAGCTGTTCATGTAATGGAACACTGTTCCGTGTGGGAGTTTTGTTTGACCGATATATTTCATGACTTGTCTTTCCCTTTTTTTATTTCTCAGTGTGTTTTCAAAAACTACACCTGCTCAGGATCTCTATCTAGATTAATCCCAATTCTTTGTGCCAATCTGGCAAACTCTTCTACTATCTGGTTGTCTTTTTGTGTGAACATGCTGTTGTGATATTATTTTGAATAAAAGCAATTACTGCTAACTTATCTATTGTTCATAAACCAAGGTCTATTAGAGATGATTGCAAATTTTTGTAATGCCTGCAACAGGAAAGGTCAGTCTGACAAGACAGACAATCTACTGCTTTATTCCAGTACTTGATTTGTATTCGGCATACAAGATCAAAAAACTTCGATGGTTTGTTTTGATAATACTTGGACTTGGCCTTGCACTAAGTACGATTTTTGGAAATCTAAATCCTATTGCTGATGAGCAAGAGTATTCAGAAAAACTGCTAACGCCCAAGATGGAGATTGACTGGCAGTATGCAATACTAGGTGATAATCCGGAATTGTCTTTGATTTCAATAATTGTCATGGATGGGACAATCTATGGCACCAAGGTGTATCTGATCAGGCGCTGGTCTAAATCCTGGAATGCAAAGTTTGACTAATCGTGCCTGCCAGGCGTGAAAAAGCAAAAAACTGTCTTATTTGTTATAATGATTGCGATGATCTTGACCGACATTCTTTATATTCGAATCTAGAAAATGTCTGCAATGAAAAGCAAACAACTTCTAAGCGTTGTATTTTCGCTGATTCTGGTTATGGGTGTATCTGCAGGTTCTGCATTTGCCCAGACAGATGATGATCTTGATGACTCTTCAATGGATGATGACAGTTCTGAATATGAAACTGGCACAGAAAGAGATGAGCATGAAGATGAACGAGATGAATACGAAGACGAGCATGACGATAAAGACGAGTATGGACATGATAGAGAATACAAAGATGGTAAAGAATACGATCTTGATGACAGACTAGAGTTCTTTTGTTCAATGACAGACCTTCAGAAACGTCAGCTATTTGCAGACCATCCAAGACTAGAGCAATTCAAACACAGACTGGTAGAGTTTTGTGACCTTGGTGGTGATGCAAGAGAGAATGCAATTGATAATTTTATCATGGAGCATTTTGCCGATGTAGAGTATGACGATGATCATCGTGAGATACTAGACAGATACTGTGCAATGTCTGATGAGGACAAGCGAGTATATGTTGCAAAACATGACAAGGCATCTGACAAAGTTGAGAAAATGAATAGCTACTGTACACTTGATGAGGACATGAAACGTGAATTTATCATAGAGCACAGAGACGAGTACATTTCTCACATGAAAGACAAAGCCAAGGATCACATGAAAGACAAAGTAAAAGGACACATGAAAGAGAGATTCTCTACAATGGAATTTGACAGATTCTGTGCAATGACTGATGCTGAACTATCAGCTGCAACATTTGAGATGGAATTTGTAGAGCGCGCCTCCAAATGGTGTGATATGACACCTGATGAGAGAAAGACATACATGAAAGAACACATCAAAGCAAAGGTTCATGACAATGTCAAGGATCACATCAAAGACAAATTGTCTCATATGGATTATGATGGATACTGTGCTCTAACTGAAGCAGAATTGGCTGCCTCTACCTTTGATGCAGAATTTGTAGCAAAGGCATCCTTGTGGTGTGAAATGAGTCCTGAGGAGAGAAAGGCCTCAATGAAAGAGCACATCCGAGATATGGTTCATGACAAAGTAAGTGATACTGCACCCCGTCTAAAGGCAATGATTATGGCAAATTCGGTTTCTGATGAGAAGAAGATGGAACTCAAAGCCAAGTTCATGGAAAAGTTTGGAGACAAGGCTGACAAGCTAAAGTCTGAACTCAAAATGAAGTACAAGGATCATGTCGATAAAGTCAAATCTAAAATTTCTGATGAGCGAAAGTCTGCCATTCATGACCGACTAGCTGAGATGAAGGCCTTCAAGGCAGAGATTCGTGCAAATTCAGACTTGAGTGTTGAGGAAAAGCAACTACTTAGAGCAGATTTCATTGAAAAGGCAAAGGACATGCAGCTTGCATGGATTACTCCGCGAGCTCAGATGAATGCCGCAGTGGACATTTCAGACATTGAGTGTCGCGAAGGATACAGCCTTGTAATGAAAGCATCAAGTGGAGTTGCCATGTGTCTTAAAGCAGATACAGCACTCGAACTGATTGATAGAGGTATTGCAGTTCCTGCAAACTAACACCTTTTTTTATTTTTTATTTTTTAAAATCTGTATAACTATCAGATGTGAAAACATCTAATCAATCATTTTTACCAAAAGTATTACAAAATTTTCTTGGCATGGCCTTCTTTTTGAGGAGGTATTCCTAGTTGGGCAGAACATACATCAGAATCAGAAAGAAGCGTGCAACCGAACAGCAGATTGCAGATGAAATTTTCTCACTGCTTCACGGCAACGGTTCAAGACCGTACTCCCTTTCATTTACCGAGACTGCCAAGACACTTGCGGTGTCACGTGATACGATATACCGATACATCAAAAAGATGCACGGCACTCAGCAAATCCTCAAAGACAAAAACGGTAAGCTGCACCTCCCAAGCCATCAGAGATGCAAAGTTCCGAAAGTTCAACAAACTCAACAAAAAATCAGACATCATTGAAAAATAAAATTTTTCTTGATTCACAAAAAAATTTGAATGTATTTTAAGAATCTACTTTCAGTTTTTATGAAAAGTAAACGTACCACCGCCAAAAGGAGGGTAAAGAGTTTCTACTACAATTAAATATATTTTAACAAAATTTACAGGATCCGAATTCTTTCCATATTCACCTGCTGATTTCACTGCATCCCATTGGATCTTTCATTGATCATTGACTAGAGGTCAACATTCAACTCAATTAATTTCAAAACTGCCTAGTTCTACATAGTTATGAATTAATTTCTATTCTAATTCTTTAATTATCAAGGTACATTTTTTGCTCAAATTCTCCAAATAGCGATCACGTCTTCTTAAAATCTCAATTTTGTAAACTCATCTTGGTGATTAATAATATTCCAAAAACATGCGTATTTTGTCTGTTTATAGATGATTTTCTCAGAAAATCAAACTCTAGCCTTGCAAATTTTTTTGTGTTTTCTTAGGTTTTCAACAGAATGAAATTCCTTGCCACATGCTCTGCATTTTTCCTTTTTCTTGTTGTGTGCAATTTCTTTATGTTTTTCCAGTCTTGCAGGATACTTGAATCGCGTTCCGCATTTATCACATTTTAACTTCCTTACACTATCATCAAAAACCATGATTCGTATAGTTCCATCTAGTACTAAAACCCATTTTATCATATTCTAGTACTCAAAAATCAGAATTTCACATCAAATTCAAAAAAAGCATCTACTCTATTAGTCAGATGGTGCCTAGTATAGTATCGTAGTGGTGTGAGTTTGCATATCTGAGAAGAAGGACTGAATTGACTACTCAGCTACGAATAAAATTTAGAATCTTATCTGTACAAATAACTGACATACAGTATTGACGAGACGACAACTGAAATTCCAACAATTATTGCCCCTTCTCTTTTTGAAAAGACACTTGCTCTAAAACTCATGCTATACAAGAATTACAAGCTTTAAGGTATTATAGCACTTTTGCACTTTTTCCAAAGTAGGCCTAGTGTATTTATCGAAAATGGTCAGATCAGAGACTGTATGAACAAACCATGATACTTTTTCCCTCTAAATTCTTTTTGTAATTTTCTAAACCATGTTCTAACTGAACTGACTAAGCTACGAAAAGAGTTTAGAATCCTATAACAAATCCAGACTTGGCAAATCAAATAGCTATACCAAAAAATCCTTTCCGGGAACCAGCTTGTTCCTTTCTGGAACATCATAAATCTCAAGTGATTCTAAGTATTGCAGCTGCTCAGGAATTTCTTTCAAATCACCAAATGATACCAAAATCCTGTCATTGTGTTTTATCTCGTATGATGAAATCTCTGTATAGTATTTTCCATTAATCAAAAATGCTATGGACTTTTCTGAATCAGCACAGAGTAACTCACTAGATAAATATCCCAAGCCAATGCACTCATGAGTAATCTCCATTCCAATTGATGAAAACAGCATATCTAATGGAACATTAACTGCATGCTTGTGAATCAAATACGGATTGTGATTCTCAAAGTGAATGTACTTGCTTTTCAGCTGAAAATCAGGCAGACCAAAGTTTAGCTGCACTCCATCTACAAATACTGCTATTGCTGCATGTGCATGATCACTTCCAAATCCTCCAACCCCATACTGGATTACCATCTTTTGTTCAGCAGTCAGTGGTAGTGTATTGCCTAAAATCTCTGAATCAATCTGATCTTGATTGATAAAATAGTATGAAAAAAATCCTGCCGATACTAGTACAAAGGCAACTGCAGCTATTCCTAGGGTTCTGGTTTTTGGTTTTACTGGAACTTCATAGTATCCCAAATTGCTATCCTCAATTCTTCCAGGCAAATTGCTATCCGAATTATCAGAAGGCAGAGTCTTGTCTGACAACAATCCTAATAGCCATTCTTTTGTATAAAATTCCAGTGTCTAATTTAGTCTACATGCAGGCTAGAATCTAATTTTATTGAACAAAAGTTAGATGATAGATTCATATATTTACAGATCCGCGCTGTAAAATGAACTTATTCAAAAAGAAATCAGCAGAACCCTCACTTGTTTGCAGAATATGCAAAATGGAGTTCAGTGATCCTGAAAGAACAATGAGACACATGGTAAAGGCACATTCAAAACCACAAAAGGCCAAAAAATAGTAACTGAATCAATTCAAAATTTGATGAATTAGACGAATCTAATCTTCTAATTCCTTGATTATCAATTCACGCTTTTTGTTCAAATTCTCCAAATTCTTCTCTAATCTTCTTAGTGTTTCATTGTTGGAATCATCATCTGATTTACTATCCCTTAGTTCTTTAATCACTGATTCTTTGTGCTGTTCTAGTTTTTTGATTCTGTTCTCTGTATCCTCCAAGGCCTGCCTTAGTGCTTGAATGTCTTTTTCAAACTCCAAAATTCAACTAGTCTGTAATTCTGATGGCCTTAAGAATTTCTTTACTTCTCTGATTCACAGCCGTGTTTTACTGCCCATGAATGCGTAGAAAATTCACTTTGATCACAAAATGCTGAATACAGATCTCCTAGTCCTGAATCAAGTAACTCTTGGTTTACATTCAAATCATCACAATAAATCACTCCTAGCATTCTACCATATTTGTCTTCAAGCTGATCATCGTCCTGATCAACTATTGCTGTAGAGCCCACTGGACAAACCTGCTCAACAAAGCTTCTCGATTTTCCACCATCATATTTTATTGGAGGTGCATCAACTAGTGCAAATCTGATTGACTGACCATCTACCTTGATAGTGTCCCCATCAATTACTTCAGTTACTATTCCACTAAAACATAGGGCATCACCGGAGCACAATCCAGAACCTTGTGTTGTCACTTTAGTGTCCTCAGATGGTGCAACTCCTATCATCTCTGTTTCATGCTCTTGCAAAGTATCTGCAGGTAGTGCTGCAAAGACTGCAATAGCTCCTATAATTCCTGCAATGATAATTCCAATAATTATGACATAGTTCATTATTTTTTTTAAAAATTATCTAAACTTAAGACTTTAGAATCTAGTACTTTGGGGCTTTTCGCTTTTTCTTTAGCTGCTGATCCTTTTTGTATTTTTTTATTCGCTGCGCTTGCCTTGCTTTCTTTTCTCCTTTTTGCAGCCTACCGTCTTTTTTCTTTTGTTTCTTTTCAGCCATACTATTTCTTGTTATTAGTTGGTATTGATGGCTCTGAAAATTCTTGCGCTACTCTATCTAACATAAATTTCAAAAATTCAGCTAGTGGCTTTTTACTATCTGTTCCATTCCACTCTGCTACTAATTTATCATAAAACACCCATTCGTCTTCATCTTTTTTGAGATGAGCCCTCATCATAGCCTCAAATTCTCCGGTATTCCACTCTACAGGGCACATCTTGCTATCCATCTGGATTAACTTACCATCCTCCATTTGAAATGGATATGATTTGCAAACACTTGGCTTGATATCATTAACTGTGCATCTAAAGACGTATTTTGATTCTTCTAAAAACATGCAAGCGCCATCTTTTTGTTTTAGGGCAAGATCAACTAGTCCCTCTTGTATCTTTATTCCAAGATCATAATCCTTTGCACCAATTATGTCAAGAAATTTCTGTGGTGACATCCCCAATCCAACTGAGAGCCGATACACATCATGTGCATTGACAAATATCACATATTCTTTGCAGCAGTTTGTATGACAAGTATTGCAGGGAAACTCCCCCATCTTGGAATCCTCTGGGATTGCTTTTAGGGTCATTTCTACTTTACTGCATTTTAGGTATAAAGTTGTGTCTGGATTTTTTTACAGTCCTTCTTCATTTACATCAGGTTCGGCATTGACTTTCTCAAAAGACATGTCTTTTTTCTGACAAGACTCGCATTTCTCCATTATGCCAAACTGATTCTTGTATTTTCCCTTTCCATCGCACCTAAAGCAAACCATGAATTATGATTATACAAACTAGACTATAGCATTTTTGGAGTTCAGGGAAAATGTATTCCCATCAAAATTAAAAAACTCACAAGCAAGGCAAGTGCAATTCCTCGAATTAATAATGATCGTAGCATTTCAACCTATTGCATTTTGTACTAGATATACTTGCAGAAAGTTTATTTTTCAACTCTATCTCAATCATACAATTTGAAAAAGCCAAGATATGATCTTGAAAAGATTACAAAGATGCACTACAAGCAGATGGAAAAGATTGCAAAGTACAGAAATGAAGACATCAACAAACTATACGAGATTGCAACTGGATGGTTCATCCAGCGAGAAGAAGACAAGCGACTCTATGAAAAGTTCGGCCAAAAGTTTGGATTTGAGATTCACAAGAGATGCTGCCCAAAGCCCTCAAAGTATGCCATCAAAAAAACAGATTCAGAACTTAATTGGCTAGTATGCAAGGATCACTATGAGGATGATTTTTTCAAAAACAATGCAGAGAAAACAGAAACAATCGATGATTATGAGAAATATCTAAGCTACTCTCCTTAGGGG
>JABDKK010000192.1 GCA_013002265.1 Candidatus Nitrosopumilus sp.
CCTGTAGGCCCTCCAGGCCCAAGGGGTCCACCCGGCCCTCCAGGAGAAAAGGGTCCAGCTGGAGGAATGTCATCAGAACAAAAAGCAATCTTCAAAGATTTGCTAGAAATTTTGACAAACAAAAATATCATCACCACTGAAGAACAAATTAAATTGATGAGCTATCTCTACTAGTTTTTTAATTTTTAAAATTTCATTTTAGCCCCTTCTTTTCCTACACCCACACAAATAATGTGTAATACATGTGTAAAAAAAATGTCAAAAATCACAAAACAAATCTGTAAATATTCCTCATGAATAATGCTGAATAAACACGAACCCATTATTTTTTGTTTTCAAAAATTTGCCTCCATAATGGTATTCAGACATGAATAAATCTGAATGGTGTGTCTTTACCTAATCTTACGCATAAATGTTTTTGAGACTTGTCTGAATTGCATCTTGAATTGTTGAACTTGCTTGTGTTAATTTTTTTCAAACATTTGTTTGAATTATTTATTCATGTCATTACAATTTTTTGTATATTCATTTTTCAAAACGTGTATATCGACAAAAAATAAAATGCCTTTTTTGACTTTCAGTTTTAAATAACATCTAATCAAATTTACAATTTCAACTACACGGAGATTTCCCTGCTATTTTGGGGATGAAATAAGATATGGATATGCATGAAAATACTTATCTGAATTGAATTCATGTAATTCTGTTATGGGCTTGCTGGATAGATTTAGTCGTACGTTTGACAAGTATGGATATGACCTAGACGGTTATGATAAAAATGGTTATGACAAAAAAGGATACGACAAAAATGGTTATGACAAAAAAGGATACGACAAAAATGGTTATGACAAGGATGGATACAACAAAAAAGGATTTAACAAAAAAGGCTTTGATAAAAAAGGCTTTGATAAAAAAGGATACAAAGATGGGTATGACCAAGATGGATTTGATTTCAAGGGTTACAATAAAGATGGATACAACAAAAATGGTTATGACAAAAAAGGATACGACAAAGACGGGTATGATAATCGAGGTTTTTCTATAGATGGAATTCACATCGATACAAAAATTACTTTTGATAAAGATGGGTTTAACAAAAAAGGATACAACAAAAATGGGTTTAACAAAGACGGTTATGACAAAAAAGGATACAACAAAAATGGGTTTAACAAAAATGGGTTTAACAAAAATGGGTTTAACAAAGACGGTTATGACAAAAAAGGATACGACAAAGACGGGTATGATAAAGACGGATACGACAAAGACGGGTATGATAGTAACGGTTATGACAAAAAAGGATACGACAAAGACGGGTATGATGGTAACGGGTATGATGAAGACGGGTATGATAGAAACGGGTATGATAGATTAGGGTATGATCACCTAGGTTACGACCAAGAAGGATACGATCAAGAAGGATACAACAAATTCAAAAAAAGAAAAACACACAGTGATTAAAACAAATTTTTCCTCTGAATAAATTCAACAAAAACATGCATCCTCAATCTGTTTGCTCTTTTTATCTGTGTTTTAGTCTTCCACGAGCCATTAGGCCAAGACTCGCAAATTCTTTTTGGGATGTTAAAATGGTAAATCTGGTATGTGTGCATACAAATTAATTACAGAAAGTTATTTTTTTAAAAACATTTTTAGTTTTCACTAATAGAACATTTGAAAAAGGAAAAAGAATTCGCCGTCTAGATGACGATTGTTGTTTTGTTGATCCAATTATCGTCTTCTTGCAGTTCTTCTCTTTGGAGCTGCTGCTTTCTTTGCTGATCTTAATTTAGTTGCAGCTTTTCTTTTTGTAGCCATTATCAAATCGACCTTTTCATTGTTTTTCAGTGGTTACGCTAAAGAAAATTACACAAATTGATAACAATTTCTCAAGTAAATACTCTCACAATTTTTTTAGATAATGTTTGCTTCAATAAACGCTTTCTGCAGATGGTCTTTTGCCTTGCAACCAACTTGATTTGCCACAAATTGTGCATCTATATTTGCGTCTGCGCTTGTATGTAGCCATTTCTGGTAGAAAAACTAGTTCTTGTTTTGTTTTTGTTATGCAAAATTTACACCATCTGTTCTCAGTTGGTTGATCCATGATTTGATTTTTTATACTCCCCGTTTCTTAATTATTGTTAAAACATCCTCATCAAGCAATACATGATTTAGTCCTACTCTTTGACCTCCAAACTTTACACTTTTACCCCAAACTAAACCGTATCTGAACTCTCTTCTCATTCTACGATGAAGCTTGTTGCAAATGTCTTCAACAGTGTCTCCCTCTCTTGCAATTAACGGTTCTTTGAAATCTGTTTCTCCTCCTTTTGGACGCATGTATATTCTAATGAATTTTAGTTTCTCGTATATCTTCTCTTTGAGTAATTCAATGTTGATATCTGAATTTGCAGAAACTTCTATTACATCTGATTTTATTTTTTTCTTTAAATCTGTAAGAAATACCTCATCAACTAAATCAATTTTATTTAAAACAGTTAGTGCTTTTGAATAACTGATATTTCCCGCAATGTGATCTGCTAATTGCTCTGACGTAATGTCTTCTCTAACTACTACTCTTGCACTGACCAATCCATAGAGATGTAGGATATCTTTAAGATGTTTTTCAGTAATTTTTGTTAGTTTTACCTGTTGAGCAACCGCAATTCCTCCCATTGATGCTTTCTCTATTGTAATGTTTGGAGGCAGCTGGTTTAACCTAATTCCAATATTTCCTAATTCATTTACTAATACGTCCTCATGGTATGGTTGAAAGACATCTAAAATCAAAAGTACAAGATCAGCTGTTCTTGCTACTGACAAAATTCTTTTTCCTAAACCTTTGCCTGTTGAAGCACCTTTGATAATTCCTGGCAAATCTAAAACTTGAATTTTTGCGCCTCTATACTCCATCATTCCGGGAACTACAGTAAGTGTGGTGAATTGAAAAGCACCAACAGTTGATTTTGCACCTGTCATTTTGTTTAGCAGTGTGGATTTTCCAACACTTGGTAATCCGATAAAAACAACTGTTGCATCTCCACTCCTTCTAACATCAAAACCATCTTGTTTGGCACCTGATTTTTTGGTAACTTCTGCTTCCTGTTCTCTTTTTAATTTTGCAATTTTAGCTTTAAGTAGTCCTATGTGGTGCTCTGTTGCTTTGTTGATTTGCGTTTTTGCCATTTCGTCTTGAATGGCCTTGATTTTTTCAGGAATTCCCACGAGTCTTCAATTCCTTGCATATTTCTTTCAAATAAAATCGTACTATTTAGCTTTATTTTCTTTATTCTGTTAACAGGAATTGTTTGAAAATAATCTGATTCAACTGAAAATTCAGGCAGTGCTAATTCATTTATTCGCTCAAAACCCCCATAAAAAATTCTGTACAAGTCAGGCCTGTATGCAAATAATGCTTTGCTGAAAATTTCTTCAATCCCTCCTTTTCTTGTCATGTTTTTAATGTATCAAATACCCTAATGAATAAAACTACTTGATTTCTTCAACGCCTCTAGTAATTTCACTATTGTAATTCTCATCGTTTTTTAACAGTCTGCTGCAAATGGAATTTGTGAAAAAATTAATTGTTTTACCAATTATTGGATTTTTTATCATTATTTATTTTACGTTGACCGTTTTTGTTTTGCCGGAAATGTATCTTTCAAATGAACATCTAATACCGCAACCATACTTTGAAGGAAAATTATCTCATTCGGAAATTAATTTAGGTGAGTCCTTTAGATTGGAGATTGAATCTGGAAATAGGGGTGAGTATGGGGATATCCACATTGTTTCAGTTGCATTTCCCGATCTGAAAGTAATTGGAGATCATGTCCAAATTGTAAGGTATGACTTTACGCAATCTCCTGATTATATTGTGATTGGTGAGGAGGTTGGTGCAAGATATAGTGGGGGTGTGGAAAAAACAATAGCGCAATATCCTTCAATTGAAGCTATGAGTAGGCCAATTCATCCTGGTTCCCAATATTTTTTTGACATTGAAGTAACCCCCGAAAACTCAGGAATTTTTAGAGTTTATGTCAAATCAGTTGACATCCCACATACAAGTAATCTGTCTCACTATCCTGAATCTGGAATACTTGATCATCAGGATGAATATGTTCAAGTTTTTAAGGTAAATGTTAATCCTTGATATTTTATGAGTGATTACTGATACTATGACTGTTTCCCAATCAGAACCATCAAAATTTCTTGAAATTAAATCAGAAAAAATTTTCTTGATGGGAAGTATTTTGATTAGTTTTGGAATTTTGCTTGTAACTGTTGGCGGAAGTTGGGATATTACAAATCATTTGCTTAGCAAGCCAGAGACCTTTTTTTCACCACCTCATGCATTGATGTACACCGGTGTTGCAATTTCCTTAATTGGTACAGTTTTATCATTTGTTGGATGGAAAAATTTACAAAAATTTTCTGATTCTTATTTTCTTTCATTGAAGATAAAATTAATTGGAATTGCCTTGTTAATAGGAGCTGGACCCTTTGATTTTATTTGGCATTCTAATTTTGGTTTAGATGGATTACTGAGTCCTCCTCATCTTACTTTGATTATGGGCATGTTTCTATGTAGTGTTGGTGGCATGGTGGGAATAATCAGATATTTGAAAATTAATGATTGCAAAGATTATTTTCTCTCATTGCTAATTATTCTGGCAGTAATTCCTGTATGGCTTTCATGCTCTGGAATTATCTCTTCACTGTCTTTGCCTTTCTCAAACACTGATTATTTTGAGCTAAACCCTGAGCCTCATTTTGCATTTGTTGTGGCAACTCTGGCATACCCCTTTTTGATATCAACATCTTGTCTTTTAGCCCATAGGCTCTCTGATGCTAAATTTGGAATGATGAGTATTTTGGGAGGTTTGTTTTTGCTAATTTACAGCACAACTGCAATTGTTCCTAATCTTGCAATGCTTGATTCCATTCAATTCTATTCACTGAATTTGATTCTGTTTATAGCATCCGATGCTATCTTGTTTTTTTACAAATCTAGAAAATCAATGATTTTTGTAGGCGGTTTGCTAGGCTCTGTGTTTTACATGGTTTACTATCCATATGTTATGTATACCTTCAATGAGATATTGCTTGGAAGACTGGTTTCTCCTAGCCTGATCTACTTTGTTTATTTTGAATTGATTGACAATGTTATGTTGATTACTGTGATTCCAGCAGTGGCTATGGGGATTTTGGCAGTTTTTTTCTCTGAAAAAATTTCAAAACGAATCTTGATGAAAAATTAGTTTTTGGCGTAGCAAATATTATCCTGCTTGAAAAACAATAATTGTGAAAAAAAAGACTTTTGCTGTTGATATTGATGGCACCATTACGGAAAATGGTGGAGGAAGAATAAATCTTGACGCTTTGGAGGCATTGAGAAGACTGGCTAACATGGGGCATAATGTTATTTTTGTTACAGGCCGCTCTTCAGTTGAAGGATTTTTACTATCTGTATTTGCCGGGACTACAAAAATTGCAGTAGGTGAAAATGGTGGGTGCATAACCCTTGACTCAAATGATCATATTTTGTTAGGCGATATCAAAGAATGTCAAAATGCACTCAAAATTATCCAAAATAACATTTCTGATGTAAAAGAAAAACTGGTATTTCCAAGAATGACTGAAGTTGTTTTGCAAAGAACATTTGATCTTGATCTTGCAAGAAAAGTTCTTGCTGAAAACAATGTCGCTGCAGAACTCTCTGATAGCCAATATGCATACCACATTAATTCTCCGGGAATTGACAAAGGAAGAGGTTTTTCTGAAATTATGACGAAGCTTTCTATATTACGAGATGACGTAATTGCAATTGGTGATAGTGCTACAGACGTTCCTCTATTCAAGGTCGCAAAAACAAGTGTCGCATTAGGTAATGCCTCTGAGCAGGTAAAGTCTGAGGCCACGATGGTTACAGGAGCAAAAGCAGGGGATGGCGTTCTTGAAGCACTAGACAAATTAGCCCCTAGATTATCTGAGATGTAAGATGACATTCAAATCCATTATTGATGAAATTGAAAATAACCTTAACAAGATTTTGTCTGAACTCTCAATCTCTGATGTTAAATTTTCAGTAGAACCTGCAAAACCTGGATTTGGAGATGTTAGTTGTAATGTTGCATTTTTATTGGCAAAGCAACTCAAAAAAAGCCCCAAAGATATCTCGCAAATGTTATCTGAGAAATACCAAGACTGTGTATCTACGCTTGTTTTAAACTCCAAATCACACCCATCAGGATACCTTAATTTTTCAGCTGATTGGGAAAAACTAAGCCAGCTGATTTTGTCTGAATCCTATCTTCCTGAATTTGGAGATGTTGACGTTGGCAAAAACTCTGCCATTGTAGTAGAACATACCAGTGTAAACCCAAACAAGGCACTACACATTGGACACATTAGAAATATTGTCATTGGCGATATTTTGTCCCGAATACTATCAAAGGCAAACTACAAAGTTAATGTCTTAAACTACATTGATGATTCCGGTCTTCAGGTAGCTGACATCATTGTAGGCTTTAAACACCTTGGATTTTCTCAAGAGCCGCCAGACGGTAAGAAATTTGATCATTATTGTGGTGATGACGTTTATGTAAAGACTACTGAAAAATATGAACAAGACTCCAGTCTTGAAGAGATTAGAAAAAATGTTCTAAAGGAACTTGAAGATGGAAATTCTGATACTGCAAAATTTGCAGATAAAATAACTAGAAGAGTATTGGCAGGACAGCTACAGACCTGTTGGAATCTTTCTGTATACTATGACTGCCTCAACTTTGAATCCCAGATTATCCGTTCAGGTCTATGGGGCAAGATCTTTGAGAATCTCAAAGAGATGAATCTTGTTGAGTTTGAAAAGGACGGAAAAAATGCAGGATGCTGGGTAATACGCGGAGAAGGCAAGGAAGAAGACAAAGTAATTGTTCGAAGCAATGGGACTGCAACATACATCGCAAAAGATATTCCGTATGCTGCATGGAAGCTTGGATTGCTTGATGATCCATTCAATTATGAAAAATATGGCTCTGATCAACCTGCCAAAGAATTATGGCAAACTACATTGAATCACAATAATCCCATACACAAAAATTTTACTGGGGATAGGGTAGTTACAGTAATTGACTCTAGACAGAAAAGACTACAAAAGATAATTACATCTCTGATGGGAAAATTCAAATCTGTGTCTGATGCATACGTCCACCTAGGCTATGAATCAGTTACCCTCAGTTCTGATATGGCCAAAACACTAGGACTAGACACTGAAGGAAAACAGGCTCAAATGTCAGGCAGAAAGGGGCTGTATGTAAATGCTGATTCTGTTTATGATATTCTAAAACAAAAAACAATCGATGAGACAAAAAAACGTCATTCTGAAATGGGTGATTCAGAAATTGAAAAAATAGCCCATAATGTATCTGTTGGAACACTCCGTTATGAGATGATAAAACAGGATCTTGATAAAATCATCACGTTTGACTTGACAAAATCCCTGAGTTTGGAGGGTGATACTGTGCCCTACATACAATACACACATGCTAGGGCGTCGCGGATTATTGAAAAATCAGGACGAACCCCTTCCATTGAAATTGATTTTTCATTGTTAAAAGAAGAGTCTGAAATTGAATTGATCAAAACAATCGGACTCTTTGATATTCAAGTACGAGATGCTGCCAATAATTTCTCCCCCAAAGTTATTGCAAAATATTGCCATGATTTGGCAGTAGCGTTTAATTCGTTTTATGAGAAAGTCAAAGTACTGGATTTGGACGATGAGAAACTAGAGAATTCCCGTCTTTGTTTGGTTTTATCTTTTAAGATTACAATTGATAGAGTTCTTTCTCTATTGGGAATAATGGCACCTGATAGAATGTAGTTTCTCAAAACAAAAAAGAAAAAAATCAGTCACACTAGTTTTTTAGTGTGAATGAAGTTGTCCATAATTGGACGATATTTTTATTCAATTCTGCAAATGCATCAATGTTTGTCCTAAGTGCTTTGATGTTTTGTACGGTTGTGTCAATTGCAGTTTTTGCTAATTGATTGTTAACAGTACTTGCTTGAACAATTTGCTTGTTGATATCTACGATCGCAGTCTTTGCAGATTCTGGTATATCGGTTGTGATTCCAGCTTTCTTTGCAAATTCTTGCTGTGTAGATACTGAAGCATTGATTGTTTTCTCTACTGTCTTCATACATTCATCTTGCAATTGTGTAACAGCTTGAAAATATTGTGGGGTGATTTTTGAAATATTTTCAAAGTATTTTTGCACATTTTGCGTGTACATTGAATATGCGTTATTTGGTTGAGTTTGTGCGCTCATATTATCATAATTGATTGTCCATATATATAGTATTGGTAATAATTACCAATGAATACCTATAAAAGCCAATATATGGCATAACTATAAATCTATGTTAAATTCTGCAAACTTAATGAATATCGATAAACGGGTTCGATGGAAAAATGAGTTATCTCATAAACGATTGGAGAAAATTGGTATTGTATCTGGTATGGCGTTATTTGCGGCAAGCTGTTTTTCATATTTTGTAATAGATGCATTTGGGTAACAAAGTATCCTGAATTCACAGATTTTAAGTGGTTTTAGGAATTGACTAAATTTTAAAATTTGAATAGTTAACCGAATATCTGCTTAAGCTTCTACCCGGTTAACACATGTTGGCGTGCAAACCAATTATCAAATCATAAAATTAAAAGACCAATAAATGTTGGGATTGATTTACTCTATCCGTGGCTTTCAACTAGTGCTAATTTTTTCATACCGATTAAATCTTAAATACTGTGAGAACCGTTTTCTATTATGTCCAATCAGATAGAAAGTTTTCTGAGTAATATATGGAGTCAATTTCCTGACTTGCAAAATAAAGAATTTACTGATGTCACAGATAGGGAAAAATTCGCTACATTGGATGACCACATTGATGCAAAATATGTTAATTTTGAAGCAAAAAGAAAAGATCTCTATCGTCTTAGTATGATGATTGAAAATTATGCACAGCGTGCATATTCTCCATTACTTGCAACTTTTGAAACTGAATCTCTTTACAAATATGTTGAAGACAGATATGTTGAGATTCTCAAAAATATTCCAAAAGCCTGGATTGTTGGTGGTTTTGACAATCCTTTTTTTGCACCCAGAACACCTGTCGATACAGCAGAACTTTTGACCTGTGCTGGTACCACTCTTCAAAACATGTGGATAGTAATTACTAAGGGTCCTGATGGTCCTTTTGGTCTTGTTGCTGAAGATTTAGGTGGGGATAGATTTAGAGGGTTCTTCACCACTCATTCTAAAATCCTTTTCAAAGTCATAGACAAGATTAATGGCACTATGATGACTGACATTGATTTTAAGAAAAGCGAATGGAATATAATGGAACAATAAATTAATTTTTGAATATTTTTCTAGCTTTATTTAAAAAATTTTAAAAAATTAATTGTGTCTTGGGGTTGCTTTTCCAGTTATTCTTACAATATCAGGATCAGATGCAATCTTTTCGACGTGTCTTATTCCCATCAATCCTGAAAATATGACTCCGTCTCCCCATCTGCTAGTTGTAACCTCGATTGGGTACTTGTCTCTTGCTTCTTCTTGTTTCTGATGAAGATCTACTCCATCTTTGTAAGCCACATGAAGATTGACATGGGGAATATCTGGTCCTATGAATCTTTTTAGATTTAACTCAAATAACATAACCCTTACAATTAATTCTGGATCAATTGTTGGATGTGAATTCATTACGTTATTTAGAAACTCTCTAAAATGAGATTCAATAGTCGAAACTACGGCCATGAAATAGTATTCACTTAATTGTATTAAAAGATTGATTTTGGGTTTGTTGAAAAAAATAAAAAATAGAAAAAACTGTGACTACTTTGAGGCATTTTTTTGATTTTTGGCACTAGGCTATTTTCATAATTTATTTTATCCATATCTTATGTATTTTCATAAATGGGACTTTTTTCTTTGTGTTTGTTTTAGAAAATTAAATCTCGATTTTGATTTTTAGTTTTCTTGCTATCGTTTCTAACACCTTTGTTATGATCAATGGACCATAAGAGAAGAACCCCCTATACTGTCCATCTCCCATATTTTCGGCTACAAGACCAAAAGGACCATCAGGTCCGCGTGTTACAACAATCCACATGTCTGAAACATTGGTTCCATCACAACTAACAACCTCAGTTGAACCTGGAGGCTGAGGAGCCAAGGATGGGTTGTTAAAATCTCCAATTACCCATGCTTTTGGAATTTTGCTTAGAATCTCCGTATATCGGTCTTCGACATACTTGTATCTCTTGGAAGTCTCAAATGTTGCAAATAATGGCACATTGTTTTTTACTGCATAATTTTCAAGCAAAATGCTTAGACGATAGAGTTCTTTTCTTCCTGTTTTAAAATTAACATATCCTGCCTTTATGTACTCAGTCAAAGTCCATAAAAGATTATGATCTGTAATATCTGTGATTTTTGTTTCTTTTAGTGCTGGAAATTGACTCCATATGTCATCCATAAAACTATCATACTCTTGAGCCATAATTCATGGGTGGTTTTTTGATATTAAAACATGGTGATAAAACTCTAACCTAGTTATAATGTGGTATGTTGTCTTGCTCTAAACAATTGCAAACTTTGTACCTAATGTTTTACCCATAACTGCTAGGGCATGTCTGCAAACATTTGGATTCAAAGTGAAAAATCCTCTAAACTTTCCATCCTCGTATTCCTCTGCAATTAAACCAAATGGTCCGTATGGTCCTC
>JABDKK010000198.1 GCA_013002265.1 Candidatus Nitrosopumilus sp.
GCTTTACAGTTTACAAGAAGATAAAATAGATAATGGTTGGGCAAGCTCTGAAAGACTCAAAGCAATTGCACTTAGCTTAGGCCTTGATGATATATTATTTGATAGCTGTCTTGACTCTGGAAAATACTCTAAACGTGTTCAATACAATACTCAACAAGCACGAGATCATGGTGTTAGAGGAACCCCTGGATTCTTTATCGTTGGACCTGATGGCCAACAGCAGATTGGTGGGGCACAACCTTTTGCAGTTTTCAAGCAAATATTGGATCCTATGGTCTAAATGGACAATATACTAAAGACTGTATTTTCGAATCTCAAATACCTTGTTTTGTCATTATCTATATTTTCAATAATGATGTTCGTCTTACTTATTTTATCTGAGTATGTGTTTTTGGAACCCTATGTTGTTGGTCACATTCCTTCAGGTACCGAATTGGGTTTTTCCCTAATTGTAATACTTTCTGCTTTATCGGCACTAGTAGTCCCAATGAATATTTTTAGAATTGACATGTTGAAGAGATCAAAACAAAAAATGAGTGGCGGTATTATTGGATCTTTTGTTGGGGCAGCAGCTGGTGCATGTAGTTGCGGACCCCTAGGATTTGCTGTGATCTCTACTTTTGGTTCAGTTGGTGCAACTGCCACGGCGTTTCTTACCAATTACGAACTCCCAATTCGCATTTTAGCAATTGCCATTTTGACAATTACTTATTTTACAACCGTAAAATCCCTAAAAATTGAGTGTAAAATCAAATCCTGAAACTAATCATAGATTATTATTTTTTAATCAATTTTTTACAAAATTTCTATCAATTTTTTAGATCTATGAAAAAATTGCTCAATTTAGAAATTTTATTAATGAGAAATTGTACCTTAGTTCAAGTAAATGGCCAAAATAAAAATAAGAAATGCCCGAGGTACAGGGTTTATTGAGGTTGATAGTGAAGATGCAAAATGGCAAGGCGATGATTTCAAAAAACAACAAGACGCCCGAAAAGCAGCTTCAAAAGACAAGTATATCTCAGTAGGCCGTGGAACTGCCAAAATAAAATTTGGTGACATTCAAAGTACGCCCACCAAATCCACTAAAGGCATGTGGGTTAGTTCTGGACGAGGTACTGGAAAAAGAAAACTAATAAAATAAGTTTGAGTATACCTCATCAGAATTTTTTAAGAATAAAATTAACATTTGTGATATTTTTAGAAAAAATTTGAAAGGCTACATGGTTACTTGAATGAACGAACCTTTCGAACAACTTTGTTATGATCTAATGATGCAGTAGTTGTAACGTACAAAATATGATTCTTGCCTGCAGGAATCACAATACGTTTTACTTTGTCATATTCTGCAACTACATACTTGCATGGACCAAGAGATCTTAATAGCTTTTTTCTAAGTTTCCAATCCTTCGCAGCAGCTTTTAATGATGCCATGCTTTGCTTTTTGGACACCAAAAGATTGACTTTTTTTGAACGTGCAGAATACACCAATTTCCCGTTAAGATCGCATACACTGACCACTCTAACGGATGGACTGACCTTCAAAACTTTTTCAACAGCTTCTTGAATTTCCATAATTCAAAGAAAACTCTCTAGATGATAAGATTTTCTAATTTTCTTAAATATACAAACTAAAACTAATTTTGATCATTTTTTAAAAAATCAAAAATTTCTGTTATGTGGTAAAATCCTCATCTCTGATCTAAAAATTTCCCTCTTTTGACTTTTCTATGGAAAATAACTGATTGATGATTTTTGCATAAATTATACACTCAAAGGGCAAATTTTTACAACCTTGAGATGTGTTTTTTACCTTTTTGAAATATTTCTGTGACATACATTTGCGTCCCAATTAGACCTAGCAGAAGAGACTCCTAGGATGAAGATTTATCAGAGTCTGAAGAGTAAACAATTTTGTATGATTTTAGTCCGATCGATAGATTTTTGAAAATAATAAGGTTGACGTATTTATTTGCCATTTTTTAGGATTAATTAAATGAAAAATTGGAATTTGATATTTGGTATTTTCATTATTTCAAGTCCAATTTTGTTTGCAATGATTGCTTTTCCTGATTCCATTGCTTGGAGTTGGAATGAGGGACGTGGTGGATATTTCTTTGCGCTAATTTTTTTAGTTGCCGAATTAATTGGTCTTAGAATACTCATTTCAAAAAAACGATTGATGGCAGTAATTCCATTGGCATTAGCTACAGTATCTTACCTTGTTTTTCTTGAGTATGGTCTTCGAGAATATATTGTTGAATCTGCAGAACACTTTGACGTTCAATTAATTTTTTCATGGACATGGATGTGGGATTTTGTTGTAATGGCTATTTTTGCAGTTGCTGCATTAAGCATATTTTTTGGAAAGCGTTGGATACGAATTGCACCTGCTGGCCCTATCTTTCTAACTGGAACTGCAATTATTTTATCACTGGATGCATTTTTCCCATATGATACTTTGGGTCCCCTTCAATACATCGTACCATATTTTGTTCAAGCAAATGTTGGATTAATTACAATACTTGATCTTGGAACTGCTGTAGCTAGGGACAATGTGATGTTCTTACGAGGTGATCATGGTTCAATCGCACTTCAAGTTTTCTGGCCATCAGCTGGAGTTCATAGTATTATCATCTTCTCTTTAGTAATCGGGG
>JABDKK010000214.1 GCA_013002265.1 Candidatus Nitrosopumilus sp.
GGAGCGCCAGTCACAAGAGGATTATTTGCAAAGCGCTCATCTTTAGTTGCATCCTCAATAATCATTACATCATCATTTAATATTGCATGTGCACAAAACGACATACTACGCGGAGTTTCTCTTTCAGATAAACCCATACATGATTTGAACCACTGTCGATTCTCATCAACTAAACTTACAAGAGCTATTGGGACATCAAAAATTATTTGTGCAATTTTGGTTATTCTATCAAATTTCTCTTCAGGAGGAGTATCTAAAATGTTAAGAGATGTTAATGCTTTAATGCGTTCTTTCTCATTATCAGGATGTTTTGCCTCCATATTATCAAAATATGACTAATTGTATTTGAATGAGAGAGTGTAAACGGAATTACATTCAACTATCAAATGAAACAGGACAAAACATAGTGCTAACCGATTCAATGGAAAATAAAGCAGATATGAAAAATATCTTATCCATTTAGGATGAATCTTTGCCATCCCATACGACTCTTTGAGGGAATGGGATTTCTATCTCAGCTTCATCTAAGGCATTCTTGATAACTTTGAGCAGAGTGGGCAATACCTCAAGCAAGTCATCACGTGGATACCAAACACGAATCAAAATATTCACACTATTATCTGCAAGTTCGGAGATTGAAAATTGTGGTGCAGGTTCCATTAGTACATAGACTACATTATTTTGAATTGCTTTTTTGATTACATCGATGGCTTTGTCGATATTTTCATTATATCCAATACCAACTGTTACTTCACTTCGACGTACTTCAGATAAGATGAATGTACGAAGATTCGATGTAAACATTTTTTCATTAGGTATTCGCACTACAGTACCATCAAATTGTTGAATTTTCGAGGAAAACGTACTGATATCAATTAGTTTTCCAGTTACATTCGAATCAATTACCTCAACTGTATCTCCTTGCTTAACTGGTTTTTCAATTAGCATAAAGATTCCAGATATCATGTTAGATACTACAGATTGAGCAGCAAATCCAATCACAATTCCCAGGAATCCTGCCCCTACAACTAGACCTCCAATATCAAACCCTTGGCTTGCAGTAGCTGCAAAGAGGAAAATTATGATTATACCATAATAGATTAGCTTGTTGGCAGTCTTTGCAGTATGAACAGGCATATTTGGTGCAAATTTCTTTTTAAAAATCATACGAGCAATTCTTGCAACAATTACTCCCACAGAGACTATAATTCCAATTACAAGTAGTCCCCAGATTGTCAATCCATCCATTAGTTGAGTGTCAAGAATTTCTAAAGCCATCTAATCAAACCCCATATCCATTACAAATGACTTGTGCTCTTTCTTTGAGTATGAGACAATTTTCCAATCATTATCTTTATTGGCAAATTCCTGTTTCTTTATTTTAATTACTTCTTTGTTGGTATCCTCTCTGATTTTGCATGTAATATCATCAATGTGTACCTCAGATGAGTTGTCCAGATAGTAAATTGTATGATTGGTAATTGGGAATACTAGTTTTCCAACAAAAACACCATGGTCGAGTTCATTGGAGATAGTGATTTTCATTTTTGCAAAAACGTATGGATATGTATCGTCTTTATCTACAATCTTTACCTTAGAATACATACATAGATGTCCTACTTCAGGAGTTCCATAAAGGGCAAACCTTGAATGCATTGGCTCACATGTTAAACAATCAAAGAGTTGCTTGGAACCATCAGAGGAATTAATTTTAAAAATTCCAATCTCTATTGGAAATTGTACTACAAAGCTGACAGTTGCATTTTTTTCTACAAGGATTGATTCGTCCAGTCGAAGAAACATCAGATCATTTGTTTTTTTGGCAGGTAGGTGAAGTGGCAATACTGGAGATAATTCTATTTTAGATTCATCAGTAGATGGCGGGATTGATTTTCTAATTTCATTGTCTTCAGAATCTTTTCTCAAATAAGATAATCGGCCATCAGAGTTTTTTTGAAAGTGTATGTCAGTACCAGGTAAATGTAATTCAACATCTTTTGAAATATCATATA
>JABDKK010000021.1 GCA_013002265.1 Candidatus Nitrosopumilus sp.
TAATAATTTTGCATTACTTTTTCTAATCTTTAGAAAATGTGGAAGTTTTTTCATTTGAACTTTAGCTATTGCAGCATTAATTTCTGGCAATCGTAAGTTTAAACCAAATATTTTGGTGTCATAACCACGAACCATGCCATGATTTCTAATCATCAGAAGTTTGTCTCTAAGTTTTTTGTTGTTTGTTACAATGAATCCTCCTTCACCAGAAGTCATTACTTTTGCAGGATACATACTATAACACCCCATTTCAAAAAATGTGCCTGTATGCTTACCTTTGTAAGTTGAACCTAGAGATTGTGCAGCATCTTCTATTATTGGAATATTGTTTTTTTTAGAAATTTCTGATAATTTTTCTATGTCAGCTATGTTTCCATATAGATGAACAGGAATAATGGCACGTGTTTTTTTAGAAATTTTTTTCTTAATATCATTTGGATCTAGTGTGTAATTTTCTTTTAGAATATCAGCAAAAACAGGTTTTGCACCAGTAGAAATAACTGCATTAGCAGTTGCTACAAAGGTAAATGATGGAACTATAACTTCATCCCCTTTTTTGATATCTAATGCACATAGAGCTGCCTGAAGAGCAGCAGTACCAGAATTTACCGCTATTGCATATTTTGATTTTACAAATGAGGATGCTGATTTTTCAAATTCTTGGACATATTTGCCACCTTGATTTGCTGAAGAAGTTAAAGCTCCATTTTTAATAACAGATGTCACTACTGAAATCTCTTCTTTACCTACCATTGGAATATTAATTGGAATTTTCATTAGTAATTCTCTTAATAACTGGTCTATAAATCTCGTCTAGTAAACATGAATTTTTATATTTCAAAATTTTGCAAACGGCATAATGAAACCACGACACCTTGAAAAAACAGATGCAGGATACAAGGTATATCTGTACATTTTCTATGTGTGTGGATTTATCATGGCATCATCACTAGTATTTGGGGTTTATGTAACTACCGTAGAATGGTTAGAAAATGGAATTTATGTAATGGGTGAGGCAATTCATAATACAACAATTCCATTTGAAAATTTTGCAAGAGTTTCAACTTGGATCTTTTTTTCAACTATAATTGGATGGTATTGTGTTTCTAGAATAGGATGGAGACGAACAGCAGGAAATAAAATAGTTGGAACAAGAATGGCATTGCTCCAGTTAATGTTGTTAGGATTCTCAATCATTACACTCTATGAAGTATTATATAATTTTACAGTGTTAAATGCGCAAATTACAGCTGGAATAGTTGATGGTGTAGTTCCAGATATTGATAGATTATCAGTGGCCTATCCAGATCCTGAGAGACCATGGAATCTAGTTTTTGCAACTAAAGTATTTCTTGCAGCATTTATCATTAGCACTCATGCATTTTATCTGAGTATCAAACCCAGAAAGAGTATGGATGAACCAGATCTGTAAAATATCAAAAATCATTAAAATTATTAGTTTTAGGTTAATTGTACTAAGAAACTATTTTTTCTAGTATCAATAATTACTTTGGTATGGGATTATTTGGATCTAGCAAAAATAATTTAAAATGTAAAAAATGCGGTACTATTCTATCAGATTCTGAACGGTTAAAAAAACATCAAGAAGTAGCTCATAATAAGAAAAAAGAAAAATGCAGAATATGTGGAACTGAATTTGATTCTCAAGAAGATTTGAGAAAACACAAAAAAAATTGTAAATGAAAATTAAGAGAACTATTCATTTAATCCAGATTGATATTTAGCTGGACGCTTTAGTGCTTTCTCAATAGATTCCAAGTTTGAAATCTCGTTTTTGGAGTTTAGAGTGAGAACATTTATCATTTCAGAGCCTAATTGGACAGATTGCTCAGGCAGAGTTTCTAAAAATTTTTTCAATCCTTTCTTATAATTTTCAATTAATTCTAGTCCTTCTTCAAGTGTCATAGTCTATGTTATGTTATCTAATATTCAAACTTTCCAAATTCTGCAAACTGTTTTGAATAACTTTATAGGTTTAGATCCCAAAAGCTGATTTGATTTGGATATTACAGAAAAAGTTGAGTTAATTGAAAGGCCACCTACTGAAGAAGTAGTTACACATGATGAATTAATTGAATTATTCAAAACAAATTCATCCCCAAAACATTACATTGGTTTGGAGATTTCTGGATTTTTACATCTTGGTAGTTTGATTAGTACAGGTTTTAAAATTAATGATTTTGTAAAAGCAGGTGTCAATTGTACTGTTTTTCTTGCAGACTGGCATACCCTGATTAACGATAAACTAGGCGGTAATTGGGAGACAATTTCAAAAGTTTCTAAATATTACGAGGATGCTTTCAAATTAGTATGTCCTGATGCAAAAATTGTTTTTGGTTCAAAACTGTATGAAGAAAAAACAGAGTATTGGTCTGAACTTGTTAAATTTACAAAACATATGTCACTTGCTAGAACTATGAGAACATTAACCATAATGGGTCGCTCTGAGAATGAAGAAAAAATTGAGCTTGCAAAATTACTCTATCCACCAATGCAAGCTGTCGATATTCATTCATTGGATGTAGATATTGCACATGCTGGAATGGATCAACGAAAGATCCACATGCTAGTAAGAGAGATTTATCCTAAAATGAAATGGAAAGTTCCTGTTGCTGTTCATCATAAACTATTACCTGGACTCTCAAAACCTGCAGATTCAAGTAATTCCCAAATTTTAGGAAAAATGAGTAAATCTGATCCAAATTCAGGTATATTTATTCATAATTCAGATGATGAGATAAAGAAAAAGATTAGCAAAGCATGGTGTGAAGAAGCAAATGTTCAGAATAATCCACTATTAGAGATTTCAAGAACAGTAATCTTTCATGAGTTCAAAGAAATGAGTGTTGAAAGACCTGAAAAATTTGGTGGAAATGTATCATATTCAAATTATTCTCAGCTTGAATCAGATTTTGCTGAAAAGAAATTGCATCCAGGGGATCTAAAGCAGACAGTTGGAAATTATGTGACAAAAATAATTTCTCCAATTCGAGATAAGCTAAATCTTAGTGATGATCTTAGTGAGGCTATAAAGAATAGTTATTAAACTTTAAGATCAGGATTAGTTTGTTCTTCTAAATTATATTTTGATTTGTAACCTCTTGGATTAATCATCAAATCTTTGTATGTGTATGTTGATGAATTTCCAATTATCACTGTACTAATCATACCTAATTTGTCAGAGTGGTTTGGTAAATTCTCTAAATCAGTCATAACAATTGTTTCAGATTCTCTAAAAGCTCCTTTAATTATTGCAACAGGAGTTGTAGGTTTTCTATATTTTAGAAGAATTTCTCTTGTGTCTTGTAATTGATGAATTCTTTTCTTACTGGCAGGATTGTAAATTACAACTACAAAGTCTCCTTGTGCTGCCGCTTTAACTCTTTTTTCAATAATTTCCCAAGGAACTAACAAATCACTCATACTGACAACTGCAAAATCAGTCATTAATGGCGATCCAATAATTGATGCACATGAATTTAATGCTGAAACTCCCGGAACAATTTCTACTTGAAGGCCATCCTTAGGATTCCATCCCCCTTCTGCAAGTGTTTCATAAATTAATCCTGCCATTCCATATATTCCAGGATCTCCACTTGATACAAGTGAAACAATTTTGCCTGATTTAGCAAGATCAATGCATTGGTGGGCTCTCTCAACTTCTTGAGTCATAGCATAACGATAAACAGTTTTACCTTCAATTAGATCTTGAACTAGATTGACATATGTTTCGTATCCTACAATAGTATCACTTTCTGAAATTACTTCCTTAGCTCTAAAGGTCATATGATCATGATGCCCAGGTCCAACACCAACAATGTAGAGTTTACCAGTCAATTTAAAAATAATTTTTTTATCAAGTAATTTATCCGTTTAGTGAATTTCTATTGGAATGGATCTATGAATGGGCAATTTACTATATGATCACTGTTAGTGGGTCGTGCAAGACTGACTGATATCATGTTACCAAGTTTAAACGAATCAATATCTGATTTTGTCTCAAGAATTTGTGCTGATTTTGAATCATTCCATTCTACCAAGTAAATTCTCCACATTGGACTGTAATTTTCATCACCTAATGCGGCTCCAGCAATTCCGGGTTGAAATCCTAATGGTCCAGTTCCTTTAATTCCATTTTTAAATTGGAAAAGATCAACGGCACCAGAATGAGCTATAAGATTTGCAGATTTTGGGGAAGAGACAACTCCCATGGTTTCAGCTGGACCGGTAGGAGTTGCATCAGTTACAATATAGTAGATGGTTTGTCCTTGAGGTCCCCAACCTCTGTGAGCTACAAAAGTTACTGTTAATTCTTTTTCATTAATTTCAAGAATCTGACCTCCATTATATGGCATCATATTCGTAATTTCTTTCTCAGAGCGAACAGTCATTTTTCCATCAGGCCAAACAATTTGAGGAGTATTTAGTACAAATCCTGTTTCATTAAATTCAATTCTGCCTGCTTCATTCGCAGCTATAAGTTCATCAGCGGATGAAAAAACAATTTCTTTTTGTCCCTTCTTCCATTTTACTTCAATTACAGAACTCAGTGCACTGTATTCGGATTGTTGTGATGGCGTATAAGAGAACACTTCATCTTGGAAACCATAGATGCCATCACCTTTAACTCCATTTTTGAAAATGTATAATTTTTGGAGTGCATTATCCGGAATAGTTTCAAGAACAGGTGAAAGTTCTACTTTCCATCCTTGTTGTTCAGAAAGGGATTTTGTGAAATCTTCATTACTTCCATCAGTAATTATGTAAAGAACTTGATTTCCATTGTAGATTCCTTTATGCATTGGAATTGTAGCTGGAACACTTGTTCTAGATAGTAACAATGATGGTTCTTCTTGTTCAAACTCTATCTTTTGCATAATTACTTCAGTTGGTTGTCCTCTAATCCAACCATCAACACTTACAGTTGCAGTAAATTCTTTTGAGTTTGGTGAATGCAATGCCAATGCAGCACCTGTAAACTCAAAAGATCCAGATTTTTTATTTAAATCAATTAGAGATAACCCATAAGTGGTTTTTCCATCAACACTCCATGTGGGTTGACCTTTGGCTTGTTGAGAATTAATTTCATGTAAAACGACTATTTGAACAGGCTCACTTGAGGTAAAGGTCATAGAACCATCATAGAGAGTTCCTTGGTTTGGCGACAAAATTAATGCTAATTGATGATTTTCATGTCCTAGTCCTGGATCTTGTGTAGATGTAATGGTTTGAGTAAAATGGACTTTCTTCCTAGATCCTGCATCAACGAATTGATCAGATATCAAAGAAATTGAAAGAATTACTGAAATAAACAATACAATAGTTAAGACTAGAACAATCTTTTTCAATATGACACATTGACGTTATTCCCTTAAATGATTTTGTCTTAGTTTGTTTTATCAAGTGCAAATGCATCATGCAAAGATCTAACTGCTGCATTTGTATCAGAGTTTTTTACAACAAAGGCAAGATTGAGTTCGGAAGAACCTTGAGTTATCATTGAGACATTTACCTTGTCTTTCTCGATTGCTCCAAAAACTTTTGATGCCACACCAACTGTTCCTCTCATTCCTGAACCAATCAATGCAATTATTGCCACATCAGTGGTAATTTCTAATTTTTTGATTATTTTTCCTAAAAGTTCCATTTCTAATGAAACAACTGCTTTGTCAAGATCAGCATTTTTTACAACAATTGTGATACTAGACTCTGAAGGGTTTTGTGATATCATCATTACATTGATTCCGGCTTTTGCTAATGTAGCAAATATTTTAGCTGCAGTTCCAGGAGTCCCAACCATACTGCCACCTCTGATATCGATTAGTCCATTGTTTTTTACACTGCTTACGCATTTTACGGTATTTTTTGTATCTGGAGATGGGGATGCAGTTACTAGTGTTCCTTCATTTTTTAAATTAAATGAATTTCTAATCTTCATTGGGATTTTCTTTGATAGAAGGGGTTCAAATGTACGTGGATGAATTTGTTTTGCTCCAAATAAGGCCATTTCAATTGCTTCAATATAGGATACCTCTTTGAGTAATTTTGCATTCTTTACTATCTTTGGATCTGCAGTCATTAGTCCATCAACATCACTCATTAACCAGATTTCATCTGCTTTTATGCAAGAGCCAATTGTTGTTGCAGAATAATCAGAACCACCTCTACCAAATGTAGTAATATGTCCATGCTGATCTGCACCTGCAAATCCGCCTACTACTGGAATAGTTTTCTTTGAAAATAATGTCTCAACTGTTTTTAAAACTCTGAGTCTTGTTGTATCAATAAGTGGTTTTGATTCTCCAAAGTTTGAATCGGTAACTATTCCAACTTCCTTTCCAGTAAGTGGAATTGATTTTTTTCCAGAGTCATTTATTGCAGCTGATACTAACTTTATTGATAATCTCTCACCAAATGATATGAGGTAATCCATTGATCTTGATGTAACTTCACCTAGAAGAACCATCCCATCGATTAATGCAAAAAGTTCGGTAAAGTCTTCTTCTAATATTGAAAATAATTTTTTTCTAACATCAGATTTTTTTATAGTTTGTTTTGCTAATTGTTTATGCCTATTGGAAATTTTTGATGCTAGTTGTTCTGCCTTTGATTTGTTTTCTTTTTTGATTGATTCAGATATTTCTATTAGATCATCTGTTGTGCCACTTATTGCAGAGCAAACAACTACAATTTCATTATCTTTTGATAATGTGTTTACATGTTTAGCTACAGTTTGGATATCTTTGGAAGCAGAAATTGAAGTCCCACCATATTTTAAAACAAGTCTCAATTCAAAATACCTGAATTAGTTAATCTTTAAATGCTTTAACTTTCCACGCGTGGAGCCAAGTAAAAGTGAATTCTTCCTATATTTGCCACTTTGAATTCAATTCTAAGTGGTTTTGCGCTTGAAAACTCACATGTGATAAAGCCTGCAGTAGTACCCACTGCTTTTACTACGGGATTCAGATACTCTAGGCTGTAGGTTCCAGTACTATCATCTTTTGATGAAATTTCTTCAATTTCATCATCTGATTTATCAAGATCAATTGTAACTTCACCCGAATCACCTTTTCCTGAAAATTCTCCTTTTGAATCAGTTGTAGTGATAGTAAGATAATCAGATACAACCTGAACATCTCCAAGAATTTTATCAAACTTTGATGATGATAAAGTAATTTTAGAATCATAGGGAATTTTTGGTAATGGTGTATCAGTAGCTGAGCTTTCAATTAATCTCATTTTGTATTTTTTATTTTTCCCAACAGTAACTAGTAACATGTTTTGCTCAGAGATACTAATCTCAATGCTATCTTTTTTGTCTGCTCTCTTGATTAGTTTTGAGAATTCATCTATTCTTACACCAAATTTAATGTCACTATCACATTCGTATTTTTCAAATGCAGAGTTTGGCCAAGAGATATCAATTAAAGCAACATGTGAAGGATCCATTCCTCTAAAAGTAATTCCTTCAGCTGTTGCAACAAACGTAGCTTCTTCAACTAGTGTAGAAATTGCGGAGATAATTGCTTTTAGATCGTCTGAACCGCTAGTTTTTGCACCAAAAGTCAATTTAACATTCTTGACTGCAAGTACCAGTTAAACGTTATGCGTAATCACGCCAGGTATGTTTGCATTTTGTGCAACGATAAAATCTGGTTGTTGGTTCATCTGCACTTCTAGTTTGGAACATCCACCAAATTGCCTCGTCATTTCCACATTTTTCACAATCTAATTTTATTGTAGGGTTAGCCTCTTCTCCTTCATTTCCTTCAAAGGCAAGAAGTGAAAAATCTGGTTCCTCTTCTTCAATTATTTTTTTCGTCTCCACTACTTTTTGTCCATCTAAATAACCGCATTTTGAACATTGAAGACCAGATCCTGTCTTTTTTAATTTGACCTCACATTTGGGGCAAAACTTCAACGCTAATTTACCTTAATTTTAGAATTAAATAGTTGTTTTAATTCGTCTGCCATCTTTATTGCGGATTCGGTAGCTTTCTTTATCTCACCAAGTGGTTTTGTACTAGAATTGATTCTCATCCAGCATTCGTTTGTGAGTGGATGTTTTACAATAACACCTGCAAAATCGATATTTGATCCCTTTAGGAGTTCATGTTGAATAATGTATAAAATTCCTATATCAGTCTCGGTGATTGAAAGGCTAATTTCTTTAGGTTCTGAACTGATCACTTGGGCATTCATGTATTCGGAAAAAGCACTTATTGTGGATATAAATCATTATGAGCGGTTAGAATGGGAGAAAGTAAGATTTCAGCAATAGAATTAGTAAAATCCAAGGATGAATACTTATCTGATGAAAATGTGGAGATAAATGTCAAATTTTCACTAGAAGGAGACCTTAGAAATGCGTTCAATGAGGCAAATTGGACTAAAGCATACAATAACAATGATGTATCATTTAAGATGAAATATGGTGTAAAACTCACATCAGGTGGATTTAGAAAGAAAGAACTAGGAAGAACTATTGATACTTACAGAAAGGCATCAATATTTTGGACTAGAAATCCAAAACTAGTAAATCCCATGAAAGATCGTAGGATTTGGGTTCAGGTAGCAAAAAACTTTGAACCATTTATCAGACTGTCTGAAGAGGAAGTAAGACAGGAATTATTTGACTTTAATGAGAGATTTGTATTCAAAGCATCAGATTTAGGAAAAGGAAAACACAAGATCAGTGCAGAGGCATTTGCTTCATGGCAAAAGCATGATTATACAGAACCAGGAAATGTAAAGAATAATTCCTCTGAAATTGAGATTACCATCAATTAGGGATATAAGGAACTTTTTGATGTAATCAATATGGCAAAATATGATGGTCTTTTAGGACAACCAATACTTGAAGTCGAAGAACCTGATAAAGAAGGTGGAATTACATTTATCTTCAAAGACAACAGATTTTTGTTCATAAAGGCAGTTGACGGAAAGATTGAGACCGTATCAATTCCAGAATAGGTGAAATGCATGGATAAATTTGACGATATTAAAATGGCTGAATTAGTAAAGGTAGAAGATCCTGATTCAGATGGTGGAATTACAATGATCTTTCAAGACAACAAAACATTGAAAATCAAACTTGTTGATGGAAAACTAGTTTCAGAATTTGTTTAATTTTTTACATGTTTTTCATAATAACTAATAGCTAATTCTTGTACTTCGGATTGTATAGAACCAGGTCTTTCTTGACGGATTTTCTTTATTGCATCTTGAGCTGAGAGCTTGTGGTATTTGACAAAATAACAAGCTAGAATAGTTCCTGCTCTTCCCATCCCAGCTGCACAGTGAACCATCACTGAAGAATCATTTGTTATTTGTTGATGAATAAAGTCTACTGCATAATCTATCCTATCTATATCAGGAGCAGTAAAATCAGGTGTAGGTACATGAAGATACTCTATTGTTTGTGTCCAATGATCAGGAAGTGAATTTTCAGTCATGGTAACAATTGACTTTACTCCTTGGTTTACAACCCATTGAAATTCATCAAAACTAGTTGGCATTCCAGAACCAGCAAGCTTTTCATCAATTAACCAAGAGAAATTAGTTGGCTTTTTAGTAATTTTGCCATGAACCTTTCTCCAAATATTACCTGGCTTGCTCATGACATGAGTAAGCATTACCTGTATTTTTAGCATTACGAAATATTTTCGGGTAAACTACGATGCTACAGCTCTTACTGGAGAGCCTGTAGCATCTTTTAGTTTTAATGGTAGAATAGTAAAATTGAATTCATTTCTTGGAATTTTATTCAAGTTTACCAAGTTTTCTACAATCAGGATATTATTTTCTGATAAAATTTGATGTGCTGAAAATGATGGGTTATTTCCAAGATCAATGCTGGGTGAATCTATACCAACAAGATTAATTTTCTTAGATGAGAGATATTTTGATGCAGAAATATCCAAACCCGGATTTTCTGTAAAATAATTTGGTTTTTTTAGATTTTTTTGCCATCCAGTAAAAAAGAAGATAGAAGAATGATTTGGAATAGTTTTGTTCTTTTTTTCAAATAAAGTAATGTCTGATTTTGTTATTGGAGTATTCTTTGATTTTGGAACTTTAATTAAAATTGCATTTCCAAACAATCTATCAATTGAGATTTGGTGTATTTTTAGACCATTTTTTACAAAATGATATGGCGCATCAATGTGTGTTCCTGTATGTGAACTAAGAAAGAGTAGTTCAAGATTATATCCGTCTTCGTTAATATTGGACCAATCAATGAATTTTGGTTTTGGTGAACCTGGGAAGCTAGGAATGGATTCAGAGATGGTTAGTGTAAGATCTACTGGTTTCACATCAATAGAATGAATTGGTGATTAATCAGTTTTTGAACTATCAAAGGTTAAATAGTGATTCATGAAAATTTTCATGTGCCAACTGCGTATGTTCTATTGAATTCTGATCTAGGATCAGATGAGTCAATAATTAACGAAGTAAAGCAGATTCTTTCTGAAGAAAAAATAGAATATGAGGTTCAAGGAGTATACGGTGTATACGACATTGTTCTCAAATTATCTTCAGATGATGCTGAAAAGTTACGCTCAATAATTACCAACAAAGTCCGAAAAATCAGTAAAGTTCAGTCTACATTGACTATGATGGTAATTGAGGAGCAAGAAAACCTATAGTTTTTTAATCGCATCAATTACCTGAAGCATTTCAGATTCTGTATTAAAAAAGTGAGGAGAAACCCTTACAATCTTTTTTTCCATTATTTCTCTTTCTGCTAAAATTATATTTTGTTTTTCGAGTCTTTCTACAATTTCTTCTGAGCTGAATCCATCAATGTTAAAAGAAATAATACTTGTTCTCTCATTTGGATCTTCTGGTCCATACAACTCAACTTTTGGCATTTTAGATAATTCTTCTCTAAATAAATTTGATAGATGTTTATTTTTTTCACGAATATTTTTCATACCAAATTCTTGAAGATATTTTGCAGATGCTTCTAATCCAGCAATACCAACATAATTTCTAAAACCTGTTTGGAATTTATCTGGTAATTCTTTGTATGCAAGTTTTTCATTTTCATAGATTATTGCAGATTCTCCTCCAATTGTTGTTGGTTCTAGTAATTCACTTGAACTTCTACTACAATAAAATAATCCAGTTCCCATTGGACCACAAAGCCATTTTGAGCCATTAAAAGACATAAAATTACACTTTATCTTTGATACATCCACTTCATCTATGCAACCAATAGTTTGGGCACTATCAATAAAAAAAGGAATTTTATCTTCTAGTAATTTTCCTACTTTAGCTACAGGCAATATTGAGCCAGTATTGTACAATGCATGACTGAGGGCGACTAGTTTTGTATCTTTATCAATTTTTGATTCTAGTTGATCTAATTGAAAAAACCCGTTGTTATCTATAGGTAGATTTCTTATTGTAGTTTTTTCTTTTAGTTTTAACCAAGGATAAAGATTAGCGTGATGTTCATGTGTCATTCCACGAATAATCATGTTAGAGTTTTTTTCAAAAGTTAGTCCATTTGCTACAATATTGATTCCATCAGAGGTACTTTGAGTAAGAACAATTTCATCAGGTTGACAAGAAATGATTTTTGAAATAATTTTTCTAACATTTCGTAGTTTTTCTTCTACAAATGTTGCTGAATCCTTTGAATCTGGACCAATGGAATTGTATGTAATAAGAAAATCATCCATTGCCTGAATGCTTTGATTAGGCATAAGAGAAACTGAGGCATTGTTTAGATAGATTTTTTCTGATTTGGGAAAATCATCTGAAATATCTTTTGAAACTAAATTCATTATTATATCTGTAAAATGCTAAAATGGTGTTGGATAAAAGTCCTGAGCAAATTTTAGATAATAATTTAGTTCATTTAAAAAATGAATTTCAAAGTCACATTCCTAGCATAGTTATGTGTTCAGAACCATTTCATAAGACAGAATTTCTAAGCAGATTAATTAATTCAGTTACAATTCCAATAATTTTTGTAGATATGGATTTACTTTACACAGGATATGTCGAATCCCAAATGATTCCTAAAAAAGAAAATGTAATATTTTTTCATCCAGATAAAACAAATTGGAAAGAAAAATTATCAGATATAATATCTACTATATCAGAAGAAAATTATCTAGTCATTATTGATTCATTTAATGGAGTTTACAACATGTTTGATGATCTTGAATCAGCAAGATTCATCAATTCTTGTATAATGTTGCTCTCATCAATTTCTAGACAAGTAAATTCAACAGTTGTGGTTGCTGCACTTGCAAGAAAGAAAGAGAGTGGTGAATGGGTAGTATCTCCAGGTGGCAAGCACATCATAAAGTCAGGAAAAACAGGTGTCTATTTTTTAAAAAAATCAAAGGACGATCTTAGAATCAGTATTTTAGAGAAGAACGATATGTTTTCAAAATCGTTTAAGATTGAAAGAAAAAAAGACTGATTTTTAGCGATCAGAATTCAAACGCCGTTATAAAATTTTAAACGCCGTTATAACACCATAATTTTAGGCAAATTATATTAAGAGCAAATCAAGAATTAATTTTGTTATGCCAGTAGGAATTATTCCAGACATCGGTGAACAAATGTGTATCGGATGTGCACTATGTGTAGAAATCTGTACAACATTAGGACCAGATGTACTTAGAGTAAAACCAGTTGAAGGCTGGAAGAGAGGTAAAGCATTTGTTTTCTACCCAGAAAGATGTATTTCTGATGGTGCATGCATCGGTGTATGCCCAACAAAAGCAATCTTTTGGATGAGACCAATGGACTTTACTGTTGGACAACCAGTTCCACTCTACAAAAACTCAGTCTTCGTCAAAGGTTGGACTGAATTAATCGATTAGATTAGTTCAATCATCTTTAATTTCTTTTTCTTATTTTAAATTTAAACAGGACCAGATGATGTTTCTGTAATTTTTGGTTTCTTCTTTAACCACAATAATGCAGCAATAAACATAATTCCCGGAACAAGGATGATGATTAACATTAATTCATAATATGTTGTAAGTCTTTGAGCAGGTTTTATGTGATATATTTCATGAGAAGTTTTTTCTGGATTATCATAAACTGCGGCAGTAAAATCAACTGATCTTTGTTCTTTACTTTCTACTTTTCCAAATACAGTAACACTTTCTTCGGCAAATATAGAAGGTGAATGAATTCCTTCAATTCTAATAATAATTGAACCCGAATCACTAAAAACAAAATTTCTATAATCACCACCAATTTGACTTATTCCTTCATCACGAAAAATTTCTTTTCCATTTTGAAATATTACAAAATTATATTTCATTTCAGCAAGATTTGAATTTGTTTGTGGATCATAGAATTGATAGACAAATTGGATTTTTTCATGAGTTTTAATAACTGGAGGATCCCATGTCAAATTTACTTCTATATCTAAATCATGTGTATATTGCAATAATGGAAAATTTAATCTTGCACCAGTTGCATCGTGCGGATAATCAGGGATTTGTTTTTCAACAATTAAAATTCCATCCATCCAAGGATGAATTGTACAATAATAAGAAAAAGAACCGGATTCTTCAAATTTGTAAGACCAAGATTCGCCAGGCATAATTCTATCACTGTCAAAATTACCATCAGGAGTTCCAAAATTATCACTCATCCAACCAAATCTTCCAGAACCTTCACCACTAGTTACAGTATGAGATTCTATATCATCATTATACCAGGTAATTGTATCACCAACTTTTAGAAACATTTGAGGAGGATCATACCAAACTTCTGCAGGAGTATTCAATTCTGGATTATAGGCTCCAAATGGAATATCAATGATGTATTCCTCAGCATCAACAAATGGTATTATGCCTAAAATGAGTAATAATGGAATTAAAAACAAGAACTGCACGAATATTTTACAAAAAATCAATAATTAAATGATTATTACTAAATTCAATAGTGACAAGTAATTATCAGACTAAAGAATTAGTCATAGTATTTAGTAAAGATTAGAAGCTTTGATATTAATATAAAAATCAATTATGAAATACATTGTCGATCTCATTAAATCTTGATAAAAAACTGATTTTCTTGGTAATGATAGTATCAGTAATTGCACTATCAATTATTGGCTATCTAAGTTTCAATTATGCTGATCAAATTTTGAAAGAAAGAGCTGGTGATCAACTAATTGGAGAGTCTACAGTTCGTGGAGAGACTCTTAGATTACTTTTTGAATCTAGGATGGAACAGAATAGTATTCTAGCAAATGATCCAATGATTCAATTGTTGATCTCAGAGATGAATGGTATTTCTGAAGATAAATTAAAAGAAACCATAGAAGACAATCGTAGAGACTTTTTAATTCAAGTTCAAGCATTTCAGGAATTAGTTGGATTTTCTATAGGATTTGAGGATGTAAAAATAATTGGTTTGAATGGTAAAGTTTACTTTTCACTTGAAAGAATAACAGATGAAGAATATTTGGAAGATCCGTTATTCCAAAAGGGATTAAAAAAATCATTCATAGAGTTTGAACCAATAGAGTCTGGTAAAAAAATGATAGTGGTATCACCTGTTTTTGCTAAAGATAGTAAAATTGGAGATAAGGCAATTGGAGTAATAATATCTAAGATGAGAACTACAACAATTGATAATATTTTAATCAATAGAAGTGGATTAGGAGAAACCGGTGAAGTGTACATTGTAAGTAATGATTTGTTAATGTTATCTGAATCTAGATTCATTGATGATGCCATTTTTCATCAAAAAGTGGATACCCTAGGCGTTCAAAAATGTCTTAATGAAGGAGAAGATCATGTGGGATTTTATTTAGATTATAGAGATATTCCAATTTATGGTTCAACTTATTGTGCGAATGATTTAGGAATAGTTTTGCTTGTAGAAATTGACCAGGCAGAGATTGAAAAACCAATAGACATACTTCAAGATAGAATATTCCAGACAGGAATTGTGATTACATTAGGAATGGGCATGGTTGCTTTTATTATATCAAAATCACTATCAAGACCTATAATCAAATTGAAAAATGCTGCAAATAAAATTGCAAGTGGAGATTTTGGTGTTAGAACCAACATAAAGACAAGAGATGAGATAGGAGAACTCTCTTTTGCATTTGACTCTATGGCAGAAAAGCTTCAAGAATCATTATTTGAAATCAAAGAGAAAGAAGACGTGATTAAGCAGCAAGAAGATATTTTGTTACAATTCTCAGACCAGAGTGAAAAATACTGTGTTGGAATGATTGATATAATGGATTCAACTAAGATATGCTCAAATCTTTCAGATTCAGAAACAAGTGAATTTTATAATATTTTTATCAATTCTATTGCTGCAATTATTAACAAATTTGGAGGAATTGTTGTAAAAAACATTGGCGATGCTTTGTTATTTTATTTCTCACTTGAGAACAGTAATGAAAAAGACACTTTGAAAAGTTGTTTAGATTGTTGCTTAGCCTTAAGTGAGGCACATGATGGAATTGTAAAAAAACTAGAAAAACTTAAACTTCCAACATTAAACTATAGAATTAGTGCTACATATGGAATTGTGCGAATTGCAAGAGCGTCAACTTCATCTGTAAATGACATTTTTGGAACTACAGTAAACAAATGTGCAAAAATGAATCGAAGTTCTCCCCCAAATGGAGTAATAATTGGAGAGAATTTCTATGAAGCTGTGAAAGATTTTGATGAATATGTGTTCAAGAAAATCGAGAATAAAGTTGTATCAACAGAGGAAGTATATGTTGGATATTCTGTTGAAAGAAATCATTGTGAATGATTGTTTTTTCTAAAACTAAATTTTGAGGTCCAACCATTCTTTTGTTTTTTATTTGGTTTTTTTGATAGATTGTCCAGCATTTCATATGTTATGGTAAATCCATGTCCTACCATAGTAGCATCCTTGGCATATTGTTCTTTATTAGGCACAAATTCATCTGCTAAATCTTTAATTTTTTTAGTTTTTAGATCAAACAAACGAATTTTTTTACCATTTTCAAGTTTAATTATTGCATCTCCACTTAATCCTTGAATTGAAAAAGTCTCAAAAAATCGTATAGAACCCCCTTCCTTTAATTCTATAATTGAATCATAAGTTAATTTTCCACCATAAAATAAAATTTCTCTTGCTGACAATACCACATCATCTTCCACATTTAGTACAACAATTGTATCTGCATCAAGGCGAACTGTATTTACAACATTTTCAGCAATAATTTTTCCTTTAGGAGCTGAAATGTGTGTTCTATGTTCTTGAATTTGAAATATTCCAACTCTTCCTTCAGGATCTTCTACCCTAAATTTTCTACCAAAAATATTTCCTACAACAACATTACCATTTTCAGCTATTAATCTAGCCCCGTTTTCTATTTTGTATTTGTTATCTAGAGGATTAACAAATTTGAAATCTCCATTTGTTAGTTTGATATTGGTTTGGAATTCTTTTGTCCATGATGGACTTGTGATATTACCTTGCATAATTATTGAACCATCATAAGACAATCCACCTGCCATGAAATTTCCTTTGATTGATAATGCACCATTTGCTTTTCTTTCTAGCTCAATCTCACCAAGAGTTTTTGAGCCAAACAATCTTGTTCCAGTTGAATTTGCTCGGTTTAATGCTGCTGCCCATTCTTGAGCAGTTTGCATTTCTTTTGATAATTCTTGACCAAGAATCTGATTTTTTCTTCTTACATCACTTTCGGAATCATCAGAATATACTCTAGAATTCTTTATTTTTTCAAAATCAGTCTCAGGATATTTTTTCCCAATTTTAAGATCCTCATATGCTTGCTTAATTTTGATGAATTGCTCATTTTCTCCACCACGATCTGAGTGATATTGAAGTGCCAATCTTCTAAACGCATCTCTTATCTCTTTTTCAGTAGAGCCTTCAAGTATGCCTAAAATATCATAATTACTTTCAACCATGCCTTCTCTCAAGTTTTCCGCTTAATTTTTTCATATTTCCTATACTTCTAGTTTTTTACATTATAAAATATCAAGGATTCTTAATTATATTCAGATCATATCTTTGAGAAAACCTGTAAAACCATCAGAGGGGACCACTTCAATTGATCTTAATTCACCAAGAGGTAACAATTTTTCTCGTTTATCATAATAATTGAAAATTCCTTCCTTATCTGGATAAATTATTATTATGTCAGTTTGACCAGGTTCTAATAGATCTGTTTGCACATTAAATCCTTCAATGTAAAGTCGATGATGTTTGTTTCCATGATTTTCAACTGTTAATTCATATGCAAAACTTGTTCTCATAATTAATGTCGGGTTATTTTCTTCAGATGTACCTAAAACTCCAACTAGAACAGTTTGTTCATCAATGTCTTTGAATGCAACGGTTTGTTGAACTTTTTCAGGCCAAAAAATTTCTACATGCCTTACATTTCCTTGTCCAATAAATCCAATAAATGATGCAAAACCAATAATGCCTACAATTAAACCAATTAGGGCAAAAGTTCTATCTTTCAATTACTATATTATATTCATTATACTATTTTATTGATCACGTAATTATCAATTTATTGAAAAACAATTAAAAAATAATCTAGTTTTGAGATTCTATTTTACAACTAGAACCGGTATCTTTGTTTTATGCATTACATAGTTTGATGTACTACCAAGAAAAGCTTCCTTTGCTCCACCCATACCTCTTGCACCTATTACTATCATGTCATACTTTCCTTTCTGAGCAAATTTGACAATCTCTGATCCAGTGTGACCACCTCCAGTTTTGTATTTGAAAGTAGCACCAGCTTTTTGAGCTCTGTTCATTGCTGGACCAATAGCTTTGATAGCTTTCTTTTGGGCATCATCTTTCATTTTTTGTGTGTATTTTATTCCTGCAGTTAATGGCAAATGAAAGACATAAAATCCTGTAATTTCAGCCTGACTTCCTTTAGCAATTTCAATTGCTCTATCTAGACCACGAGTAGCATTAGCAGAACCATCAAGTGGCACTAGAATTTTTTTGAACTTTGCCATAACTTAAAAAAAGAATTATTCAATATAAGAAACATTGATGATTTTCAATGTTGGGATTATTCAGTCTAATAAAATATTGTCATTAAATAAAGAAGAGAAAAATGAAATGGCATTTTGATGATTTCATCTATGGTTCTATAGATGGTGCGGTGACAACTTTTGCTATTGTTGCTGGGGTAATGGGGGCATCATTACCAGCAGGAATTATCTTAATTTTGGGATTTGCAAATTTATTTGCAGATGGATTTTCAATGGCTGTTTCTAATTATCAAGCATCCAAAGCAAGAAATGAATTTGTACAAATGAAAAGACGTCAGGAGGAATGGGAGATTGAAAATTTAAGAGAGGATGAAAAAGAAGAGATCAGAGAGATTTACAGAGATAAAGGATTCAAAGATGAATTATTAGAAGAAGTCGTCAGAATAATTACGTCTAGAAAAAAAGTTTGGGTTGATACTATGATGAAAGAAGAGTTAGGTTTGATTGAGGATTCAAAAAACCCAGTTCATAGTTCAATTAGCACATTTGTTGGTTTTAATTTGATTGGAATAATTCCATTAATTCCGTTTATGATTTTTGTATTAATTGGAACTGAATTGAATTCAGAAGCTTTTCTTTATTCTGTAATATCAGTAATGTCAGCATTTTTTATTGTTGGAATGATTAAGGGGAAAATTGTTAAAAAATGCTTACTTAATTCAGGAGTCAACACGTTAATTGTTGGTGGTGGAGCAGCAATAGTTGCATATGTTGTTGGATATGGTTTGCATTTATTGATAGGATAGATTGCGTTAACATGTCTGAATTACATCGACATATGGGACTTTTTCATCTTACAATGTATGGAGTTGGATTAATTCTTGGTGCAGGAATTTATGTATTAATTGGCGAAGCAGCTGGATTTGCTGGAAATTCAATGTGGATTTCATTTCTACTTGGTGCAGTCGTAGCAATTTTTGCAGGATTAAGTTATGCAGAATTATCAGCTTTATTTCCTAAAGCTGCTGCAGAATATACTTTTGTTAAAAATGCATTCAAAAATAATTTTTTTGGTTTTATTATAGGTTGGTTAACAGCAATTACTTCAGTTATTGTAGCAGCTACAGTATCTTTAGGATTTGGAGGATATCTTACACAATTTATTGATCTTCCAATTACAATTGGTGCAATATTTCTAATTGGGATTTTATCAGTGGTTAATTTTATTGGAATCAAAGAATCTGCTTGGGCAAACACAATATTTGCAATAATTACATCAGGTGGATTAGTTTTCATAATTTTTCTTGGATTCACAATTGAACCTAGTGAACCAATTGATTATTTTGATGCGCCAAATGGAATTACTGGAATTATTCTTGCATTTGTATTGATTTTTTTTGCGTTTATTGGTTTTGAGGATATGGCAAATGTAGCTGAGGAAGTTAGGAGACCGCATAAAGTAATTCCAAGAGCAATAATTTTATCAATTTTAATTACAGGCGTTATCTACATTTTAGTTTCATTATCAGCAATTCGACTTTTAAATTGGGAGGATTTAGCAGTATCATCAGCACCACTTGCAGATGTGGCTCATTCAGCAGTTGGAATAAATGGAAGTATTACTTTGTCCCTAATTGCACTATTTGCTACTGCAAGTACAGTTTTAATTACATTGGTTGCTGGGGCTAGAATCATGTATGGAATGGCAAAGAGTAATTCTTTGCCTAAGTTTTTATCTAAAATTCATCCTAAAACCAAAACTCCATGGATAGCAGTTATTGTAATTTTGGCAGCCTCGATTGGATTCACATTTGTTGGAGACATTGTAATTATTGCAAATATTGTTGTTTTTGCGGTAGTGATCACATTTGCAGTAATTAATCTCTCAGTGATTGTACTTCGTTATACAGAACCAAAATTAGAACGGCCATTTAGAGTTCCAATGAATATTGGAAAATTTCCAATTTTACCATTATTTGGATTTGGAACTACAGTTTACATGGCATTACAGTTTGAGGTTGAAGTTGTATTGGTTGGAATAATTATTATTGGAATAGGTTCAATATTGTATTATATTTTTAAAAAACAAAATAAAATAACAGATAAATAATTATTTTTTTGATTTTACAAATGCAAATGATGCAATAACTATTCCTATAATCCCCATCATAACTCCTACATATCCTATATCCATTTGTTTGGATTCTTGCAGAGAATTTACAGATTCCTTTAAATCATGAATTTCTGCAATTAAGGATGTGTGACCGTCAATAATTTGATTTAATGTTAGATCGGATGGTTGGGGAAATTCTATCCATTCTCTTTCTTCTACTTTTGGAGGATGCATTGAAAGGCTAATAGAAGTATCATTAATTGTTCCCAAAATGTTTGCTTGATAGAATCCAGCAAGAGTAGGATTAACGAATGCGTAATATTTTCCAGGAACATTGTGATCCGGAGACAATGGCAGAATTATGCTTTCATCTTTGTAAACTAATTGGATTTTAACTGAATTTTTTAATCCTTCTATTCCATTGTTGAATACTTGCTCCTTGAGCTCTAATCCAGGAACAAGAGGACTAGCATAGAACTCAATTGCATTAGTCTCTCCAGAAACAACTGGCTCATTCATCCAACCAATTTCTACTCTGTATTCACCAACTGAATCCACTGTATGTGCATAAGCAATTTCAGATAAACCTGGTACAAGTATCAAAATTAAAAATATGAAATTAAATTTCAATGCTAAAAAATGTTAATATGATTTTAAAAATGTTATAGTTACTTTCTTAAAATGAAGTTAAAGTTAAGCATCTGCATACATAGAGACTTCCCAAGCAGTAGGAGTTTGTGCAAAAGCGGTATATTCCTTATATTTTAGTGATGAATACTGATCTAGGAAGTCTTGAGTAAATACTTCTTCTAAAAATTTTGAATCACTTTTCAATGAATCAAGTGCTCCCTTGAGGGATACAGGAAGACCGCCAATTTTGTATTCTCTTTTTTTTTCTGCAGAAAGTTTGTAAACATTTTCTTCTATAGGATCACCAGGATCAGTTTTGTTTTTTATTCCATCTAATCCAGCTAACAATAATGCAGCTTCTAAAAGATAAATATTTGCAGTAGGATCAGGAACACGGTATTCAATTCTCTTACTTTTTGATTGATTTCTGGTGTACATTGGAACTCGAATAGCTGCTGATCTGTTTGCTAATCCCCAACATACGTTTACAGGAGCTTCAAATCCAGGAACAAGACGTTTGTAGGAATTTGTTGTAGGATTTGAAATTGCACATAGAGCTGATGCATGATCTAATATTCCACCAATATAATATCTACCAATCTGACTCATCTGAGCAGCAGAATCGTTTTCATCATACATAACATTAGTATTATTATTCCATAGACTTTGATGAGTATGCATTGCCGATGCATTATCTCCAAAAATTGGTTTTGGCATAAATGTTGCAACTTTGTTTTTCCGTTTAGCTTTAACTTTAACTAAATTTTTTACAGCAATTACATTATCAGCCATAGCTATCATTTCATCGTATACTAAATTGATTTCACATTGTCCAGAAGTAGCAACTTCATGGTGTTCTGCCTCAATTTTTATTCCAAAATAATTATACAAATCATCGCAGACATCTTTTCGAAATCCCTCAAGCGTATCTTTAGGTTGTGATGGATAGTAGCCCTCCTTGATATCTATAGCCGTACTAACATTACCTTTAGCCCATGGAGATTCCTTAGATTCGATTGAATATCCTGAACCCCCGTACGAATGGGTTGCAGCATATGGTGACGGATAAACATTGATTGTATCAAATACAAAAAATTCTATTTCAGGACCCCAGTTAGTATGAGTTAATCCAAATTCTTTTAATTTTTCTGATGCCTTTGATGCAATTCCTCTAGAATCTCTATTGTATCTTGATTCTTTTTGTGTGTTACCATCATATAGATCACAAAAGATTCTTGCATTCTTTCTATTACCAGGATCATAATCATTTGGAAGAATTCTAAATGAATTTGGATCTGGCAGTAAAATCATATCAGAGTTATTTACTGATTTGAATCCAACAATGGAGCTTGCATCTAATTTTTCAAGTCCTGTATCAAAACTACTTTTATCAATTGCATAACTTGGCATTCCAACATTGTGAAGTTCTCCAAAAATATCTACAAACCAAAAATCAATAAATGAAATTTTTTCAGTTTGAATCGTTTCTAAAACTTGATCTGAATTCAATTATTGTTTTTTCTAGTTTATTTTACTAATATTATCTAGTAAGTTAGAATTGTCAATATGGTCAGAAATTCTAAGATTCTGGGTAATCCTCTACTGGGTTTGTTTTTTTAAAGTTCTTTAACTCATCTTCAAAGAAGAATTTATCAGTTAATGCTGGTTTTAAGTCATCCAACCAAATTGCATTCTCATCATATTTTGCAAAGAATGGTACTTGAACCCAGTTAGGATTTCTTCCTTGTAAAAATCTTAAAACAATCACTTTTTGATCATGAAGATCTGCTGTTCCAATTACATGTACTTTTCCAGGAGTTGCTGACATACTAGGTCCACGAACTGTTCTTGCTAACCCACTTACTGAAGAATATGCTTTTCTAAAAATATTATATGCCTTTACCAGTGGAACTCCGAAATAATGCTGAGCACCTGTATCTCTAACCACAAACATGTAATATGGAACACAACCTAGCTGGACCTGTTTGGTCCACATTTTTGTCCACATTTCTGCATCATCATTGATATGTGCCAAAAGTGGAGATTGCGTTCTAATTATTGCGCCAGTATCTCTTACTGCATTAATTGCTTGAACTACTGCATCAGTTGATAATTCATTTAGATGATTAAAGTGAGCCATAAATGCAAGATGTAATCCACTTTTGGTTATCTTTCTAAATACATCTAACATTTCCTGTGAATCAGCATCTGTCAAAAATTTGTAAGGCCAATAAGAAAGAGATTTTGTTCCAATTCTAATTGTTTTAAGATTTGGAAGTTTAGCATCAATTAAGATATCAACGTATTTTGAAAACATTTTTGCTTTCATTATCATTGGATCTCCTCCTGTAAACAGAACATCAGAAATTTCTGGATGCTCTCTAAGATATTGAACGAGCTGATCGCCTTCTTGCATAGCAAATTTCATTTCATCCATTCCCACAAATTGTGGCCATCTAAAACAAAAACTACAGTATGCATGGCAAGTTTGACTTTGGCTAGGGAAGAACAGACAGGTTTCGTTGTACTTGTGTTGCATTCCATATAATTTGGTGCCATCCTTTAGTGTTGGAACATTTAATTCCATTTGGCCTGCTGGATGAGGATTAAGTTGTAAACGTATTTCATTTGCAATTGATGCAATTTCTTTTTTATCAGCGTTATTTTTTAGTGCAGTTGCCATTCTGTCATAATGTTCTGGTTTTAGCATTCCTTTTTGAGGAAATGTCAAGACATACATTGGATCATTTGGGATGTTATTCCAATCGATTAATTGCTCAACAACGTAGTTATTTGCTTTAAATGGCAAAACATTTCCAACTACTTCCATTTCAAATTTAGTTTCTTCAGAAAGTTTCTGAATTTGAGGAAGTTGGCGAAAATTTGATAAGGTATAGGATTTTAGTGAGGGGGAATCATCCCAAACAGTTGCCTGATATGTCATTTTAGTTACTAATACAGTTACCCTTGTTAAAGGTTACAGGTTTTTCTATGCGTAAAAAAATTTTATATTTTATAAAAACCGAATTTTAAACTCAATTAGATATGAAAAAACAGGTTAACCTTTGTATTCAAGAAAAAAATAGAAAAAGGGATCTAAATGGCTGAGGAGATTATTGAAGCAGTTGTAGAACAAACAAACGAATTTCAAAATATTTCTGAATTAATAGCATCTTCAGAGTCATTACAAATAGCGTTTACAGTCTTAATTATTGGGATTTTAGGCATAACAATTGTTTATCGTTTTTTTTCAAAATGGGTTTCATCTCAAAAATTTACCTATTTTAGGCCACATCTTTCAAGATTTGTTAGGGTAGGAGTATTACCGTTTTTTGCAATAATTTTAATCACTAGTATGAATGCGTATATTCAATCATTTGAGTTATTTGACGATATTATAATGTCAGAGTCGGATGGAATTTTTTCAGATGAATTAGACAAGTCTGTATCTGAAAAGAATGCACAGAATTTATCTTCTGCTAAAACATTTGCAAAAATTCTCAATACAATTAACATTCTAGTAATCGGTTATTCAGTTGCACATCTTATTCCAATAATTATTTCTAAAAGAGAAAAATCACATCTTGAAAAAGAAGACTATGAAGCATGGAAAGATATGAGAGGCTTTCAAGATGATGAAAATGATTTATTTCATAAATGTTTCAAATGGGTTCCTCCAAAACACACACCAGAAGACATTTCTGATGAGGATTTTTTGGAGAATCTAAAAACAGAAGAAGGTCGAAAGTTTCTAGAGGAGTTCCGAACAACAAAAGGACTACCAATTGGAAGTTATGAACAATTAGTAAAAGATCCATTCGAGATATGGAAAAATTCTGAGAGAAAAAAGTATCGTGATTATTTTAAACAATGTGTTACAGGAGATAATCAATCAGGGAAAAAACTTAGACTGGGACAAGAAGATGAAGAAATTTATCCAATTGATACATGGAGAGAAGAAAAAAGATTAGAATCGTACGATCCAATTATTGCTGGTGGAAGACCACCAGGTTATGCAACAAGAAAGAGAAAAAATCTTCCAAAATCCATAAGCCAAATTTTACCTCTAGGAATTTTTGTTGCAGTTATAATTGGAGTAATTAATTGGTGGGGAGTTGATCTTTTTGTTTTAGCAACCGCAACAGGAGGATTAGCAATTGGAGTAGGATTAGCTTTACAGGAAACTATGCAGAACTATTTTGCATATATTTTGATAAGAAAAGACAAAATATTTTCTGAAGGTGAACGTGTCAAACTAGATACTGGATATAATGGCTATGTACATAAAATCACGCCTAGAGTAACCTACATCAGAGATGCATTAAACGAGTCATTTGCAGTAATTCCTACAAGACAATTGGTCAATGCTCAGATTATCAATTTCTCAAAAGAGATCAAAATGGTTCCAGCAATAGTCGAAGTTGGAGTTTCGTATCTTAATAATCCAAAACAAGTAGCTGCAATTCTTGTAAAAGTTGGAAAGCGGGCTATGAAGGAATCAATTGATAGTAAGGGCAGACATCTTGTTACACAGTTAAGATGTCCATATTTAGAAGAAAACAAACCTAGTTGTGGATGTGATAAAGATATTCATGTAGATATTAATCAGCCAGTTGTTAGATTTAATCAATTCAATGATTCATCATTAGATTTTTCGTTGTGGCTTTATGTCAGAGATTATGGTTCTCAATTCAAAGCTAAAACAGAAATGAGGATGATTATGTACGAGGAATTCAAAAAGTACGACATTAGAATTCCATGGCCAATTAGAACTATCTATCAAGGTGATGAAAAACGTGAGGATGAAGAGATTAGAAAGTTTGATAGTCAAAGAAATGAGGTAGTGGAAGAATTTGGCATTGGTGATATTGGTCGTGGAAGTGGAGAGGACTAAACTTCTCAAAACTTAAGAATCCCATCAAATCACATTTCTTTGTTGAGTAATTTATCAGTAATATCAGGAAAACCATCTGAAGATTTAGCTAAATGTCTGGCAAAAAGAATTAAAGCAAATCTTGTTAAATCTGAAATTAGAATTTTTCCTGATGGAGAAAGTAAAATAACACTAGTTGGAAAACTATCAAAAAAGAAATCAATTGTTGTTCAATCAATTTATCCTCCAGTAGATACCAATTTGCTTCATGCATTATCACTGATTTCAAAAGCTAAAGAGGCATCATCGCAAGTAATTGCAGTTATTCCATATATGGGATATGCTAGACAAGACAGAGAATTTTTACCAGGAGAAGTCATAACCATGAAAGTTTTAGCAAAACTCTTTCAATCTTCTGGTGCATCAAAGATAATTGTAGTAGATATTCATAGTTTAATTGGCCTCAAATATTTTTCAATTAAAACAAAAAATGTCACTGCAATTCCAGATCTTGTTGAATATTTTAAAAATTTGAGCCTAAAAAACCCTATTGTAATATCTCCAGATCAGGGCGGTAAAGATAGAGCAAAGCAATTCGCAGATAAATTTGAATCCGAATGGATTGCACTTGAAAAGAAAAGAGATAGAAAAACAGGAAAGGTAAAGATCAAAACAAAAGATATTGATGAAATTATAGGAAGAGATGTGATTTTAGTTGATGATATGATTAGTACTGGTGGTAGTATTATCGAAGCCACGCAATTTCTAAAAAAACAAAAATGCAACCAAGTGTATGTTGCATGTACACATGCACTTCTAATGAATGGCGCTGAAAAGAAAATCAAAAAAGCTGGTGTGACAAGAATTGTTAGTGCAAATACAATTCCAAATAAAACATCAGTAGTTGATGTTTCTAAAACAATTGCAAAGGCAATAGAGTAATGCCAGAAAGTTTTTTTGTTCTATCTAAAGATAATTTAGAACTTGCAATAGATGAAATTACTGCAATATCAAAAATGTATGATAGATTTTCTAAGGTGAAAGCACTAACAAATTTAGTTATTATTCAATCAAAAATCAATTGGAATGAAATTGCTAAACGGGCTTCATTTGTCAAAGTATCAGGACAGATATTACGAAAAATGTCAGGATTATTTCTAGACGAAGACAATTTTGAAGTATTAAAAAATGCAAAAAGTTTTGGCTGTAGAATTATTAATTTATCTTCAAATCAATTCAATATTCCCGAATTAGAAAATTCTATGGGGGATATGATATCCAAATTTTCACATGCAAAAGTAGAACTTGAAGATCCGGATATCACAGTTTATCTAATTTTTACTAATCAAGAAAATTTTTTTGGTTTTTCAAAAAGGAGTAAAAATGATCATATTCCAAAAAAAATTAAAACCCACCCACATGAATTAGATCGAAAAATGACTCGACTGATGTTAAATCTTGTAGGACTAAAGGAGGGTGAAACAGTATGTGATCCATTTTGTGGTACAGGCACTACCCTTTTGGAGGCTGAAACAATTGGTATTCATGCAATTGGGATAGATTTTGATAAAAAAATGTGTGAAATTTCAAAACAAAATCTCAAGGCAAATGGATACAAGTCAGAGGTCATAAATGGAGATTTTCAAGAAATGTTAAAAATTTCTGAAAAATATGATGGAATAGTAACAGATCTGCCTTATGGAAGAGCATCAAAAGTTTCTGGAAATCCTGAAAAAATTTTAAAAAAATTCTTCTCAATTTTGCCTAAAAGAAAGAAAATAGCAGTTATGTACAAAAAAGAACTTGGTGTAAATTTAAAATTAAAAGGATTAAAAAAATATGAAATCTATAGGCATAAAAGCTTGACAAGGACAATTCTGATTAAATGAAACTTGTTTTCCTTGGTACATCAGCAGCTCAACCTACTGAGCATAGAGGTTTATCTTGTATTTGTTTAGAGAGAGATGGAGAAATTCTAATGTTTGATGCGGGAGAAGCATCACAAATTTCGTATATGAAATCAGGTTTGGGTTGGAATAAAAAAATGACAATTTTTGTAACACACCTACATGGTGATCATTGTGTTGGAATTTTAGGATTATTACAAACTATGTCGATGCAAAAAAGAACTGAAACATTAGAAATTTTTGGGCCAAGTGGAATTGAGGAATTTATTGGTGCAAATATTAAAATTTTAAATTTTGGTTTATCTTTTCCAGTACTAATTAATACAATAAAGGAAGGAAAAATTCTTGAAAATAGTAAGTTTTCAATTTTTGCATGTAAAGCAAATCATTCTATAACAGCATTTTCATACTTATTTGAAGAAAAAGACAAGCCTGGAAGATTTAACGTTGAAAAAGCAAAAGAATTGGGAGTTCCAGAAGGTGAATTATGGAATAAATTACAAAAGGGAAATAGTATTAACATTAATGATAAAAAAATAATTCCTCAACAAGTATTAGGAGAAAAACGTCCAGGTAAAAAAATAGGAATTTCAGGAGATACAATGCCAACTAAGGAATTAGAACAATTTTTTGAAGGAAGTGATTACCTTGTTTTTGATTCAACGTTTTTAGATGAAGAAAAACAGAAAGCTCAAGAAACATCTCATTCAACGGCAAAACAAGCTGCAACATTAGCAAAAAATGCCAATGTTAAGAATTTAGTTTTAACGCATTTTTCTGCAAGATATAAAGATGAAGAAGACCATTTGAAAGAAGCTCAGGAGATTCATAATTCTGTTATAACTGCCAGAGATCTTTTAGAAATAGAGATCAAATGAGAAATTATGAATCCATTAGAGAGTGGATAAAAAATTTGAAAAAAATTGTATTTGTAACCGGTGCAGGGATCTCTCAAGAAAGTGGAATTCCAACTTTTCGAGGAAAGGATGGATTATGGAGAAATTATGATGCAATGAAATTGGCAACAATTGATGCATTTTATGAAAATCCAAAAATAGTTTGGGAATGGTACAGTGAAAGAAGAAGGAATATCATCTCTGCATTACCTAACATGGGTCACAGAGCAATTGCAGAATTAGAAAAATATGCTGAAGTTGTAGTTTTAACACAAAATATTGATGGTCTACATCAAAAATCTGGAAGTACCAAAGTATTAGAGTTACATGGTAGTATACTGAAAATAAAATGCACGGTTTGTAATTATAGGGATGAAATCCTTACAGAGTTTACTGAGAATCCACCTAATTGTAAATGTGGAAATATACTTAGGCCAGAAGTAGTATGGTTTGGCGAACAATTGCCTCAAGATGTATGGCAAGAAGCAATTATTCACGTCAATCAATGTGATCTTATGATTGTAGCTGGAACATCACTTGTTGTTTCACCAGCAAACATACTTCCTACATATGCCAAACAAAATAATGCATTTTTAGTAGAAATAAATCCTGAAGATACTGAAATGTCATTAGAAATGGATTTAGTAATTAGAGATACTAGTGCAAATGCTTTGCCAAAAATTCTTTCATTGTTTAAAGAAAATTAGATCATGATTGAGTTAACATGCCATTAATTTTTGAATCTGAATTATCACCTGGATTAAAAACTGAAGATAAAATTATACCATATTCTTCATGCAATGCAACCATATCGATGTAATAAGGAATATCTGATACGCCATTAACAGTTGTTACAAACATAGATGTGTAAAATGTTCCTGAAAAAATTTCTTTTTGTTCTGTTCTAATTTTCACAATTACGCTATTTGTTTTTCCACTAGAATCATAATATTGAAGAAGAATATTTTCTGATCGCTGAAGTATAGATAAAGATAATGTTTCATAAGTTATCGGTTCCCCATTTTTAGCAATTATATTAGTTTTAGATGAAATCTCAGATGATGTAGTTGAAAATTCTTATTTTGAATTATCAACAAAAATATTTTTTATAGATTTTAAAGGATCAAAATTAGAAATATCTTCACTGACTATTTTTTGAGAAGAACTTTTTACATTGTTTATTTCATCAACAATCTGTTCACCAACTTCACTTATTTCATCAGATATGCTACTGCTAGTTTTATCTACAATATTATCAAGAGAATTATCAAGTCTTTTCTCTATAGAATCCGTTGTTTTAAAACCTAGATTAGAGACATCATCCTGCAAGGAATCAAAAACAGAGGCTGAAGTTGTTGGAAAAAGAGTATCAATCTCAGTAGAGAAGATCATGCCTGTAAGAATAACTATGCCTGCAATTATGCCTAATTTTATGAGCATGTTTAAAAATTCTAAAAAATAGATTTTAGATTCATACTAAAAAAAATAGTTCGTAATGATTGAATTTTCTTAGCTAATCATTTCCAAAGGCAATCCATTCAATAATTCTATCAAGGTCTGGTGAAGAAATGACCACTTTAATTGGACCTAATGGGGATTCTTCATCTTGTTCACAAATTGCAATTTTTCCCACATATGCGGCTTGCTTATTAAGATAAAACCAGGTAGAACTATTTTCATAGTTTTTTTCAAGATATTTTCTATAAGTTTTTTGAGAGCGTTTATTATGAATTGCTTCATATATTTTTTCAAAAGATCTCAAATCTCTAGAGGAAGCAACAACGGAAAAATTTTGAAATTCAATATTTGATAATGGAAAAATATTTGAAATTGTATTAATTATTTTCTGAGAATCTTCAGAAGGATTTACTGAGCAAAACATCTCAATTTTGCATTTAATGCTTGGAATATTCATTCTATCCAGCTTTGAATAATTTTATATGCATTTTGAACTAATTGTTCTTTTGTTAAATCAATATTCGTTATTGCATAATCAGATAATGCAATTGAATTACTTATTCCTACACCTAATTCTCGATTATCTCTTTCTTCAAAATGCTCTTTTGTTTGTGGATCATCTGTTCTTCCTCTTTTTTGTAAGAAATCAAATCTTCGATCTGTTGATGCATGAATAGCTAATAGTTTCACATTTCCAAATTTTTTAAGAACTGAAATTTCTTCATTAGATCTAACACCATCAATTAAGATTACATTTGAAGAGGAAGTTTCTATATCAGGTTTGATTAACTCTGCAATTGCACCTGGTCCATTGTTATCTCTTAACTCAAGCATAAGTTTTCCAAGATTTTCCCTAGATGGTTCAATGTTTCTTTTTTTTGCTTCATTTCTTACAGCATTTCCCATATTGATAATATCATAACCTTTTGATTTCAAACCATCAGCAATTGTTGATTTTCCAGCTCCTGGCATACCTGTTAAACAAACAATTAGTTTTGTCATACTAAATAAAAAAAACTCAGGTCTATGAAGCTACCGGAAATTATTATAAGCATTATTAAAAAAATGTTATAATGCGAACTTTTGTAGCAGTTGAAATTTCAAATATTAGTGTAATTAAGGAGATAGAGAAATTTCAGTCTCAAAGAAATTTTAATGCTAAAGCAGTTGAAACAAAAAATTTGCATTTTACATTACAATTTGTAGGTGAAATTTCTGATGATGACTCCCAAAAGATTATTTCAGCTCTTAAAAAAATAGAATTTACAGGTTTTGAAGTAAATTTAGAAGGAATTGGAGCTTTTCCAAAGCCAAAATTTCCAAGAGTTATTTGGATTGGTACAGATAGTCAAGGAGGAGATAGTTTAATCAAATTATCAAAATTAGTTCAAAATGCATTAGAGCCATTAGGGTATAATCAGGATAAACCATTCAAGCCCCATTTGACAGTATTTAGAATTAAAAAGAAGATTGGGGACATTACAGAGGAATTGGAAAAACAGAAATCGCTGAATTTTGGAATTCAAGAAGTAACAAGTTTGAAATTTAAAAAAAGCGAATTAACCCCAAATGGACCAATCTATTCTGATATTACGGAGATAAAATGTATATGAAAAATATAATTTCAAAGGCAACAAAGATGGTAATTCCATCTGTGACAATACAAAAAGATAAACAAGAAGTAGCTAAATTAGCATTTAATTTAGTTAAAAAAGAAGTTAAAAAATTTACTGAAGTGACTGGATTAGAGTTTGGTGGTTCTTATGCAAAAGGAACTTGGTTAAAGGAAGATGCAGATATTGATATTTTCATTAGATTTGAAAATTCAATTTCGGATGATAAATTTGAAAAAATTTCAAGGAAGATAGGTTTTGAATCATTAAAAAAATATTCGCCATATGTAAGATATTCAGAGCATCCATATGTTGAAGCTGAAATTAAGAATACAAAGATCAATGTTGTTCCATTTTTTGATGTTAAACCAGGTCAGTGGAAAAGTTCGGCAGATAGATCTCCATATCATACTAGCTTTATGAAAAAATCATTATCAGAAAAAATGAAGAATGAGGTCAGAGTTTTAAAAACATTTCTTAAATCAAATGGAATTTATGGTGCTGAAATTGCTAAACAGGGTTTTAGTGGTTATGTATCAGAAGTATTGATTTTAAATTACGAAAGTTTTGAGAATGTAATTAAATCAATTGCAAAAATAAAAGAAAATCAAGTTATTGGTAACGCAAAAAAGAAATTCGATACATCAATAGTAATCATAGATCCAATTGATAGTAGTAGAAATTTAGCAGCTGCAATTTCTGATGTAAATATTGGAAAATTTATTTTAGCTGCTAGAGGATTTAAAGAAAAAGCTAAACTGGATCATTTTAAAAAGAAAAAAATCAGTATTTCTAAAAAGCATTGGGATAATTTACTAATTGTTAAATTTAATTTTAAAATTAGAAGTCCAGATATTATATGGGGTCAAATTAAGAGAGTTACTTCATCCTTATCCACACAATTAGAGTCAGGTGGATTTCATGTTTTACGAAGTAAATCCCATACAGATCAGCAGAAGGAAGCCTATCTATTTTTTCTTTTAGAATCTATGAAAATTCCAACTACCTATATTAAGAATGGACCTGAGTTTTTCAGAGAAAATAGCTCAAAGAGTTTTGTAAGTAAAAATTTGAGAAATTCTCAATTAATGTGGATAGGAAAAAACAAAAAGATAATTTCATTAGAAAAAAGAAAACATACAGAAGCAAGTAAATTTTTGACAGATTTTCTAAAAAATAATCTTAAAACAGGCATACCTAAAGGGATTCAATCAGATCTTAAACATGGTTTCAAAATTTTTGTTGGTAGTAAAAATTTAAGCAAATCAATTAAAGAGGAAGCAAATGAATTGATTTCAACTGATGGAACAATCCTTCATTTCAATTAAGAAATTTACTAAAGAACCATATTCTAAAATTCTAGGATATCCAAAAGCAAGTAAAAGTCAAATTAATTCTAGAATTAGAGAGCTTGAAAAATTGAAAATTAAATCCCTATCTTTTACAGGACCAACTACTATTGAAAATTTGAAAACATTAGGTAAAGGATATGTTGGTGTAGTTGTTCTAGCAAAAAAAAATAGTAAGAAAATTGCATTAAAAATTAGAAGGACTGATTCACAAAGAAAAGAAATGAAAAGTGAAGCAGCTTTACTAAAATTAGTTAACCAAGTTAATGTTGGACCAAAAATGATAGCATCAAGCAAAAATTTTCTTGTAATGGAATATGTTGAAGGAATCAAATTTAATCAATGGATTGATACACTAAAAGGAGTAGGTAGTTCAAGAAAATTAAAAACAACAATAAGAAAAATCTTGGAAGACTGCTATAGATTAGATGAAATTGGTTTTGATCATGGAGAATTAAGTAATATTTCAAAGCATGTTATTGTAGGAAAAACAAATTCTACAATAATAGATTTTGAAAGCTCAAGTACTAATAGAAGGCCATCAAATGTGACATCAATTACTCAAGCATTTTTTATTGGATCTGGTATTGCAAAAAAAGCAAAAAAAATCTACAAAACTCCATCTAAAGAAAAGATCATAGCCGCTTTAAAAAAATACAAACAAGAAAAAACAAGAGTAAACTTTGAAAATTTGTTAAAAATCTTAAAATTATAACGGGATCGGCAGGATTTGAACCTGCGACCACTAGTCCCCCAGACTAGTATCATACCAATCTAGACCACGACCCCTCATGACAGAGACACAAAATGAAATTATTAAATCGTCGTATTGATTAAGAATAATTATGAAGATTTGTAGTATTTGTCATAAAATTTCAGCTACTGAACAAGATCATCTAGATTGTATTCAAAGAAGAAGTATTGAATTAGAAGATGAAAATTTTAAAAATGAAATTCCTGAAAAACTAAACATTTCAAAAGATAGTCAGGCTTTAGGTGTTGAAGTGCGAGCAATCTTAGAGCATCTTACTAAAGAAAAGGAAGAATCATAACCATTTTGATAATCTGTCTTTTTCAAATTTTAGTTTTTTAGAAAGATTTTCTGCAGTAGATTCTGTAAGATTGGTTGTTGGTTTTGTATTTGAATACATATCAACTTCAATTTCAGATGCTGTGTCTCTTCCAGATTCTAAGAAACATCCACCTTTTCCATCAAATAATATTGCTTCATGTTTTGAAAGTATTTTAGAAATAATATTTTTGGCAACTACAATACCTTCTCCTTCAGCAAAAATTCCAGCTTTTGGTACAGCAATAGATTCTGTAACAATCAAACTGGTAACATCGCCAATTGCAAAAACATTTTCAAATTCTGTTTTACAGTCTCTATCAATTAAGATAAATCCAGGTTCTTTAGCTAGTCCAGAATCATAGATTACCTTTGGGGCAATATGAGGAGGAATGGCCAATAGTAAATCAAAATTACTTTCAGAATCTTCAAAGATTAGTTTGTTGTGTTCAACAGACTTGATTTTTGATGAGTTATGAAAAAATATTTTTTCAGAATCTACTAATTCAAAAATTTTTTTGCTTACTTCTGGTCCAGCTGCTGGTAAAGTAATGGGTGCTGGACTGTACAAATGAATTTGAATAGAATCACGAACACCACGTTTTCTTAGCATGGAATCTATGAGTAAACTTGCTTCAAATGGAGCAGGGGGACATTTGTATGGCATGCCCATGATCGAAATAGCAATTTTTCCAGATTTTATTGCCATTAGTTTTTCATGAATTTTTGAGAGTTGTTTGTGATCATATAGATTAAATCCGTTTTCTTGAAGCCCAGGTATTTTTTCAGGTGCTAAAACTGTACCCATTGAGATTATCAAATAATCATAAGAAATTGTTTGGGAAGATGTTTTGATATTTTTATTTTGAAGATCAATTGAAAAAATTTCTTCCTTTATGAAATTAATTTCTTTTTTTGATAAATTGTTTAAAGATCCTATTGAATTTTCAAAAGATCGGGTTCCAGTTATTATCCATAATTTTGCAAACCCAACCATGAACCAGTCTTTTTTATCAATAATTGTAATTTTTAATTGAGAAGAGTTCAATGAATTTCTCAATTCGTTAGCTGATGAGAGACCACCAAAACCTCCTCCTAAAATTACAACATGTGGGATTTCTGTCAACTTAACGTTCTTGAGTTGTGGGTCTAATCAAAATTTCATTTACGTTAACATGTGATGGGGATTCAACTGCAAACAATATTGCATTTGCTATATCATCTGCTTGCAAAGCTTCCATTTTTTTTGCATTTTCAACAAATCCTTTCAATGATTCATCAGTAATTGTATCATTCAGTTCAGTTGCAACAACTCCTGGTTCAATGCTTGTAACTCTAATGTTTGATCTCACACTAAATTCCTGTCTAAGTCCTTCACTAAATGCAGCAACAGCATGTTTTGTTGCACAGTATACGCTTCCTGCAGGAAAAACAATTCTTCCAGCTACAGATGAGAGATTAACAATATGACCTGAGTTTTTTTCTTTCATATGAAAAATAACAGAGGCAGTAGAATATAGTACTCCTTTAATATTAACATCAATCATTTTATCCCATTCATCAACTTTTAGATTTTTGAAGAAACTCAAAGGCATTAAACCTGCATTATTTACTAAAATGTCAATTGAGCCCCATTTATCTAAAACAGCTTTTGCAAAATTATCACATTCAGCTCTTTTTGTAACATCTAATTTTTGAAAATAAACTTCACCCCCACTATTAGTTATTTTATTTGCAAGCTCTTCTAATTTATCAACGCGCCTTGCACCAACTGCAACTTTTGCACCTGCTTTTGATAATGCCAAGGCAGTAGCAAATCCAATTCCACTACTTGCTCCTGTAACTATTGCAACCTTATCTTTAATCAATTAAATCACTAAATGAATTTGATTATATCATCGTAAAAATGTTTAGATAAAATTCAAATTATTCCAAAACCCCTGACAAGGTTATTAAAAGAAAAATAGATAATTAGTATATGAAGCCTGAAAAATGCGCTTATTGTGGAGATTTAACTGATTTACCATTCCAATGTAATTATTGTAAAGACCCTTTTTGTTCAGAGCATAGACTTCCTGAGGAACATAGATGTGTAAAGCTAAGTCAGATTAGAGCAAAAAGATTTGGTGAAAAAAAAGTGATTAGAGATGGTGGAAGGAATAAACCAAATATCTTTAAAAGATTTTTTGGAAGATTTTAAAATCAGTAAGGACTTTTGTCTGGAGATATTTTTGCCCTTCTTCCTTGATATATCAGAGCTATCGCAAGAGCAAACATCACCATTGCTGTTAATGGAAAGTTTTGTGGAGCAGGTAAGATAAACCAATAATAAATTCCAAATCCAATAGAGAGGACTGCTTGCGTCCATAGTTTAATCCATTTTGGAGCCTTGATAATTCTACAAATAATTTCTATGGCAAAAATTCCAATTACAGGATAAATAGTATAGAATAGAAAATCAATCACATCAACTCCAGTATGAGACATATAAGATCATGACTAGTTGGTGTAATTTTTATTTAATCTTCCCAACGAACTTTTGTTGCAATATTTTTGGAAATTAGTGCCTGAGCATTTTCATAGGGAATTGTTGCAATATCTTCGGTTTTAAAAGGACCGTATTTTTCAAGATCCGCACCAACAATTTCATCCGTTTCTTTAAGAAATCTTACTACAATTTTTTTTGTTTTATGGTTTTGTGCTAAAGATTCAAGAAATTTTGATTTGCCATTAATTGTAGCTGAGAGAATCATTTCGATTCTTTCTTTTTGTTCTTCTTGTGAATCAAGAATGTATTTTTCTTCATCAAGAAGAAATCCGATTTCTAAATCATCAGATTTTGAAATTTTATCTAATCTGATGTGAATTAGCAATGAGGTTAGTTCAGTTGCCATTTCTATCATAGTATCTTTGATCTGACTTTCAACTCCATCAAATTCTTGTTTTCTTAAATTTCCAATAAAATCAGCTAAATTTATGTAAAAATTTGGTTCAATTTCTAATAGAGAATCATCTTCAGTTTCTCTTAAAACAATGTGATGTAATGAGTTGATATCAATTTGGTTTGTTTCTGACATCTCTTACCTAAACCTTAAATCCCCGATGTATTTGTGTTTGATTGAAGAACAGAATTGCCCTATAAAGTCAGTCACGGTAAAGCAATACAAGTAACATATTCACCTGATGAAGTTTTCTCAAGAATACAACATGAGGGAATCCAGTTTATTGATTTACAATTTACAGGTCTAACTGGTCATTTTCATCATACAACAATTTCAGCTGATACTTTTACTCCTGAACAAATGCGAGATGGATTACCAAAATTAGATGGATCATCAATTGTAGGATTTACAAGTATAGATGATTCTGATTTATTGCTAAAACCAGATCCAAACACATTTGCAATAATTCCATGGATGACGGAAAACAAAACTGCTCGTTTACTTTGTGATGTTTATTGGGGAGAAAATAGAGGAAGGCTATCACGGGATCCACGAGGTATTTCTCAAAAAGCTGAAGAATATATCAAAACTCAAGGGTATGATTTTAGTACATGGGGGCCAGAAGTTGAATTTTTTGTGTTTGATAAGGTACATTGGGATGTTCTGACGCCTTACAAAGGTCAATCATATTCTATTGAATCAAAAGAAGCCCCATGGAGTCAAGAAGGTGATGGATACCCAATGGGATTACAAGAAGGATATTACCCAAGTACACCATCAGATACTCTTACTCCGTATAGAAATGAATGTGTCAACATTTTGAAAAATAATTTCGGAATATTATGTGATAATCATCATCATGAAGTTGCAACAGCAGGACAGTGTGAAATTGATATCAAATATGATTACATGACGAATGCAGCTGATGCTGCACAATCTTACAAATATGTAATTAGGAACGTGGCTCAGAAATATGGAAAAGTAGCAACTATGATGCCAAAACCAATTGCTATGGATTCAGGATCCGGAATGCATGTTAATGTTAGTTTGTGGAAAGGTAAGAAAAATGCATTTTATGATCCAGATGATGAGATTGAATTAAGTCAAGAGGGCAGGTATTTTTGTGGCGGAATTGTAAATCATGCAAAGGCACTTTCAGCAATTTGTAATCCCACTACTAACTCGTATCACAGATTAGTACCAGGATATGAGGCTCCAGCATATATTGCATGGAGTTCAGGAAACAGATCTGCAATAGTAAGAGTTCCAAAACATCTTACCGGTAGGGAATATGCACACCTAAAAAGACTGGAATTTAGAGCTCCTGATCCTTCGTCTAATCCATATCTTGTATTTGCTGCAGTAACAGCAGCTGGAATGGATGGAATCAAAAAGAAAATGGATCCTGGAGAACAAGTACGTGATGATATTTTCAAGATGACTAAATCAGATAGAGCTAAAAGAGGAATTGGAGTACTTCCCAAGAGTCTTGGTGAAGCATTAGATGAGTTAGAAAGCGATAGAAAATTCTTGAGTACAATTTTTACAAATGATGTAGTTGATAAAATTATTGAGTTAGAAAGAAGAGATCAGCGGGAGATTTCAATAAGGCCCCACCCACATGAATTTTATCTATACTTTGATGTTTAGGTTCTACCTGTAAGTTGAAAAATATAGTGTAATGAGATAGCAATTAGCCCAAAACCAATTCCAAGAAAGATCGCTCTTTTCTTTTCAGATGTGGCTGCCCTATACAACAAAACTGCACCTGCAAGACCTACAAACAATACCAAAACTCCAATTACAACTCCATCAAAACTCGTGTTTGTAATTAATGGATGGAAAAATCCAGCAAGCAAAGCGAAAAATGCGATAAGGTATACGTATTTGAAACCAGTTAATAATTTTGATGATGTTTTATTCAATGTTTTTCGTAAATTCATTTATGAAATAAACTTTTGAAATACTTTCAAAATATTTACATCATTCCGCCCATGTCAGGCATTCCGCCCATTCCAGGCATTCCGCCCATTCCA
>JABDKK010000034.1 GCA_013002265.1 Candidatus Nitrosopumilus sp.
TTTACAAAAAAAGCAAATGGAGCATACATTTGGGATGAAGACAATAACCGATACATTGATTTTTGCAATGGATATGGCGCCTTACTATTAGGACACAGAAGAAAAGAGATCATTAATTCTGTAACAAAACAACTTACTAAAGGAACCCTTTACTGTACTCCAACTGAAGCTGAAATTGAATTATCAAAACTAATCATAAAGAATTTTCCATCAATTGACAAAGTTCGACTGGTAAATACTGGAGGTGAAGCTACAATGACTGCAATTAGACTTGCCCGTGGTTTTACAAAAAAGAAAAAGATCATAAAGTTTGAAGGATGTTATCATGGTGCACACGATTCAGTATTAGTAAAAGCAGGTTCTGGTTCAGCTCACAATGGAATTTCTGTATCTGATGGCGGATTAGATGAAGTATCAAAAAATACTTTGGTTGCACAGTACAACAATATTGAAGATTTTCAAAAAATCATTGACAAGAATAAAGACATTGCTGGAGTTATTGTAGAGCCAATATTGGCAAACATGGGGTTAATTTTACCTGAAAAAAATTTTCTATATGATTTAAGAAAGATTACAAAGGAAAACAACATACCGTTAATTTTTGATGAAGTAGTTACGGGATTTCGTGTAGCACCAGGTGGGACACAAGAGCATTTTGGAATAAAGCCTGATATTACTACAATGGCTAAGGCCTTAAGCAATGGATTTGCAATAGCTGCAGTAGGTGGCAGAAAAGAAATAATGGATTTGCTATCTCCTGGAGGAAAAGTTTACCAAGCAAGTACCTTTGCAGGAAATCCCGTTTCTGTTAGTGCTGCAATAAGTTCCATTAAGACAATAAACAAAATCAAAAATAAACTATATTCAAAACTAGAACGATTCAATTTACTTTTTAGCACATCTTTAGATGATATGGCAACTGATATGGGAATCGCACACCAGATAAATTTTGCTTCATCAATGTTTCAGATATTCTTTACAAACAAGCCTGTAGTTGACTACAAAACCTCTAAAAACGCAGATGCAAAAAAATTCCAAAAATTGTTCAAAACCCTTCTAAAACACGGTGTATTTATTGCTCCCTCTCAGTTTGAAGTGGTATTTCTTTCAGATGCTCATTCAGAAAATGACTTGAATAAAACACTTGATGCATATCATAGTGCTTTTAAATCGGTGAAAAATTGAAGTATGTAGTAGGTGCACGTGGAAGCAAATTATCTATTGCACAAACCAATTGGGTGATTTCAGAATTAAAAAAAGTAAATCCTGATTTAGAATTTGAAATTAAAACAATAACTACAAAGGGTGACACTGATGCAAGACCATTATTTACCATAGATCAAAAAGGAATCTTTGAGAAAGAAATTGACAAAGCAGTTGCTCAAAGCAAAATTGATTTTGCAGTTCACAGTCTCAAAGATGTTCCATCACAAATTGATGAAAAACTATTGCTAGCATGCATTCCAAAACGTGAGGCAGTCAATGATGTTTTTATCTCATCAGATGACTCTACCCTTGATTCTATAAAATCTGGATCTGTTATTGGAACAAGCTCACTTAGACGCGCAGTACAAATTTCTAGAATTAGATCTGATGTTAAAGTAAAACCTATCAGAGGAAATATTGAAACGAGAATTAGAAAAGTTAATGGTGAAAATTACGATGCAATTGTTCTAGCTCAAGCTGGAATCTCTAGATTAGGCGTTGATGTAAAATGTTCTGCATTACCAATTAATGATTTTTCTCCATCTCCTGGACAAGGAGCTATTGCTATTGTTTCCCGAAAAGATGACGCCCAAACAATTTCCATGCTAAAATCAATTGAGGATCCTGATTCAAGGCTGGAGATAGAGGCAGAACGTGCGCTTTCAGACTTTGTTGACTCTGGATGTAGATTTCCAGTAGGTGCATATGCAAAGTCAAATGGGACAGAGATGATCCTTGATGTAAAAGCATTTTCAGTTGATGGGAAAAAATCCTTGCATGTGAAAAAATCAGGTGATAAAACAAATCCAAAATCTATTGGGAAAGAAGCTGGAGAAGAACTTCGTGAGAATGGCGTAAATGATCTTGCATTAAATTGGAGAGAAAAAGTGGAGGAATGGAATAGCATATGAGTGGAAAAGTGTATCTTGTTGGGGCCGGACCTGGTGATAGTAAATTAATTACATTAAGAGCAGTAGAACTACTTCAAAAAGCAGATGTTGTTTTGTATGACCGCTTGGTAAGCAAAAAAATCATCTCCATGATTCCAAAGTCTACAGAAAAAATCTATGTTGGACGAGCAGTAGGTGATGATACAACCCACCAAAACTCTACAAATGATTTAATGGTAAAACATGCAAAATCTAAAAGAAATATTGTTAGACTAAAGGGTGGTGATCCCATTATCTTTGGACGTGGTGGAGAAGAAGCAGAATTTCTAAAAGAGCACAAAATAAAATATGAAATTGTTCCTGGAATTACTTCTGGAATTGGCTCGGCAACATATGCTGGAATTCCACTGACTCATAGAAAGTATGCATCTTCTGTAGTCTTTGTAACAGGACACGAAGATCCTCAAAAAAGTAACGAAGTTGTAAAATGGAAGAGATTAGCAAAATCAGTTGATACCATAGTGATTATGATGGGGCTTTCGCGAATTGATGTAATTTGCAAACAACTCATAGCAGGTGGAATGGATAAAACTACTCCTGTTGCTGTGATTCAAAATGGAACTACCTCAAAGCAGAAAATGATCAAAGGAACAGTATCTAACATTGCAAAAAAGGTAAAAGAAAACAACATAACTCCTCCCACAAACATCATTATTGGTAAAGTAGTTAATTTATCTGACACTATAGGGTGGAAATAGAATGCTTGATGGAAAAACAATTGCAATAACTCGCTCACAAGACGATGCATCAGAATTCATAAATCTTGCAAAGCAAAACAATGCTATCCCTATCGCATTACCTACAATTGAACTAGTCAGTAAGGGTGAAAAAATTGTCGATGAATTTTTAGAATCAATTCAAAATTATAATCCTGATTACTCTGTTTTTATGAGTTCAAAAGCAGTTAAACTGTTATTTGATACTGCAAGAAAAGTTGGAAAACTAGAAAAATTGCAATTGGCTGTTGCAAATACAAATGTAATGTCCGTTGGTCCTAAAACTACAATCGCATTAGAACGAGAAGGAATAAAAGTTAATCATCAACCTACTACTTTTTCATCAGTTGGTGTCGGTGAGGAATTTACACTACTTAATGCTGTTGGAAAAAAAGTGATTGTACCACGTAGTGGTGCATCCACTCCATTTCTTAAAGAACTACTAAACAAGATTGGAATTGATGTTTTAGAAATTCATTTGTATGATGTTTGCGCTTTTAGAGATACAACTCAATGGAATGGTTTTAGAGAACTATTTTCTCAAAATAAAGTAGATGGCGTTGTTTTTACTAGCGCATCTTCGGTTCGTGGCTTTTTTGATATAATGTCAAAAGACTATGATGAAGATTCCTTACTTGAGAATCTTGCAAAACTATCTGTAGTATCTATAGGGCCTTTTACTTCAGACGAGTTAAAAAAATTCAATGTAAAAAACACTGTTGCCGAAGTTCATACCGTTGCAGGCGCATTTGATGCAATGAAAAGCACTCTAACTATATCATGATCAAATTATAATACTCAGAAAAATATTACTACTTATGGAATATGAGATAAAAAAGAAGATTCACATCACATGCCCTCATTGTGAAAAAGCAATAGAGACAGAAATTGAACTTGAATTAGAAATCGAGGAAAAAAAGAAAGATGAGAAAAAACATCACAAAGAACACAAGCACAAAGATAACAAAGAACACAAGCACAAAGATCACAAAAATGATAATAGCAACCAAAATAGGAATCTAAAAAATACTGACTTTCATTGAAACATATTTTTCTTCATCGCATCTTAGCTCTAGCTATTTAGCTGTGCCTATTTTTCCTCATGTATTTATAATATAACGGGGTTATGACAAGCATGGCAACAGAAAATCTTGACATGGATTATTCAAAATATGATTTTAAAGATTCTACAGAACTATATGTTCACCTTAGTAAGAAAGGCCTCTCAAAAGAGACAGTGATTAGCATCAGTAAGATGAAAGATGAACCAGATTGGATGCTTGAATTTAGACTAAGAGCATTTGAGATTTTTATGAAAAAACCCATGCCAACTTGGGGTGGAGATCTTAGTACTATTGATTTTCAAAATATTTACTATTATGCTAAGGCATCTGATAAAGTAGAAAAGAACTGGGATGATGTTCCAGATAATGTCAAAAAAACATTTGACAAACTTGGGATTCCAGAGGCAGAAAAGAAATTCTTAGCAGGTGTTGGTGCACAATACGAATCTGAGGTTGTATACCACAGTCTAAGAGAAGACTTGGCAAAGCAGGGTGTTCTCTTTTTAGATACTGATGCAGCTCTCAAAGAACACCCTGAAATTTTCAAAAAATATTTTGGTAAAATCATTCCTCCAGAGGATAACAAATTTGCCGCACTAAACAGTGCCGTTTGGAGTGGTGGCTCGTTTATCTACATTCCACCTGGCGTCAAAGTTGACATGCCACTACAAGCATACTTTAGAATTAATGCTGAAAACATTGGACAATTTGAAAGAACACTGATTATCGCTGATGAGGGTTCTGAAGTTCATTATATTGAAGGGTGTACAGCTCCTGTTTACTCCTCTGAATCATTGCATTCAGCAGTAGTGGAACTAGTTGCACACAAAGATGCAAAGCTACGTTACACAACAATTCAGAATTGGAGTAGTGATGTCTATAATCTGGTTACAAAACGTGCGTATGCATATGAAGGAGCAACTGTTGAATGGATTGATGGAAACATTGGAAGTAAGCTTACAATGAAATATCCTGGAATCTATTTGATGGGGGAAAGAGCTTATGGTGAAACACTATCTATTGCATTTGCTGGTAAAGGTCAACACCAAGATACAGGCGCAAAAATGGTTCATCTGGCACCAAATACAACATCCAAAATTACCTCCAAGTCTGTTAGTAGATTAGATGGACGTTCAACTTACAGAGGATTACTAAATGTGGCAAAAGGCGCTACTAATGTTAAAGCAACTGTAAGATGTGATGCATTACTATTAGATGATACATCAAAAACTGATACTTATCCATACATGGAAATCAACCAAGAAGACGCAACTATTACTCACGAGGCAACAGTTGGAAAAATTGGAGATGAGCAAATCTTCTATTTAATGTCGAGAGGATTTACTGAAGAAGAAGCATTATCATTAATTGTTAATGGCTTCATGGAACCATTCACCAAAGAACTACCAATGGAATATGCAGTTGAATTAAACAGACTCATCAAATTAGAAATGGATGACTCTGTGGGATAAAACCCATCAATTCGTTTTGAATAACCATGTCTCAAGAAACTTTATCAAAACTTAACTCAAGTCACATAGATGAGATTTCTTCATCCCACAATGAACCCGATTGGTTAAAAGACTATAGAAAAAATTCTCTTTCAATCTATTCTAGTCTCCCAATTGAAATGTCTCCTCTTTACAACAAGTACACTGATGCAAAAAAGATGGATCCTGAAAAAGTCTCACTATCAAACTCTACAACTGAAACAATCCCACAATTCCTCGAAAAAAGGTTATCTGAACTACAAAATGAAATATGCATTATTCAAATTGGAACAAACATTCACAGAATTAATCTTCCTGATGATTTAAAATCAAAAGGACTTGTAATATCTTCAATCTCTGATGCAATTAAAAATAATTCAGAACTTGTAAAAAAAGCACTTGAAACATCAAACTCTAAAGATGATAAATTTACAGCACTCAACAATGCCGCCTTTAATTCAGGAGTATTTATCCACATCCCACGCAATCTGATATTAGATAAACCAATTCACTTTTTGACTTGTCTTTCTGAGGATGGTCACTCTACAATATCTAGAAATGTAATTTTTGCAGATGAGAGTAGCAAAGCAATAATTGTACAAGAGATGTATTCCCCAAAGATTACAACTCAGCAGGCATATCTTGAATTACTAAATACAACACTTGGTGCAAACGCACAACTTGATGTCACTACTCTACAAATGATGGATCAACACGCAGTAAACTTTTCAACACGCAGAACTGATTTAGGACAAGATGCCAAAGTTAACTGGTATTCTGGTTTATTTGGCTCTATGCTATCACGATACAAAATAGATTATTTTCTAAATGGTTCTGGTGCATCAACTAATGACTCTGAAGTAATTTTTGGAAATGATGAGCAGTCCTTTGATATTCAAACAAATGTTAATCATGAGAATCCATCTACTGAAGCTAGAGTTGTTGAAAAGTCAATTTTGAGAAACAAATCAAAATCTCTATTCAAAGGAATGATTAGAATTAAAGAACATGCAGCAAAATCAAACTCATTTTTGTCTGGCCGTTCAATTCTACTAGATAAAGATGCAAAATCTGATGCAATACCTGGATTGGAAATTTTTACAAATGATGTAAAGGCTACTCACTCTGCATCTGTTGCACAAATTGATGAAGAACAAATTTTCTATCTTCAAACTAGATGTCTAAGCCGTGAGGAAGCAGAGCGAACTATTGTTGAAGGATTCTTAGAACCTCTCTCTAGAAAGATGTCATTTCAGGTTAGAGCATGGATTGCATATCTTATTGAATCCAAATGGGACAACAAAGAACTTACAATTAACACCGATCAAGAATTAGCAAAGTTTGTAGAAATTGAGGAGACTCGTTATAACGAAGACTCTGAAATTGAGCAGCACTACAAGTATCGGTGATTTTTTTGTCAGAATGGATAAAGGCTTGCAAATTAGAGCAGGTGAAAGAAGGTCAACTATTTGGATTTACTCATAACGAAAAAAAAATACTTTTGGCAAATCAAAAGGGAAAAATTCATGCAACAGATTTGATTTGTACTCATGCTGATGCTGATCTTTCTACTGGAATTCTCAGTGATGAAGGCGTGAGGTGTCCATTACATCTCTCTGTTTTCAACTTGGAGAATGGCGAGCCAGAAAATCTTCCTGCTGAAACACCACTAAAAGTATACAATGTTAAAATAGACCACAACGAAATTTACGTAGAGGTTTAAAGATATGCAGAGTCAACAATCCCTTTTTGAAAATTTAAGAAAAGACTTTCCAATCCTTTTGAGAACCGTTAGAGACAACAAACCACTTGTGTATCTTGATAATGCATCAACAACACAGAAACCAAACCAGGTAATTGATTCCATTACTGATTACTATCAAAACCATAACGCTAACATCCACAGAGCAGTTTACGCTTTAGCTGAAGAAGCAACAGAGGCTTTTGAGAAAACTCGTGATAAGGTTGCAAACTTCGTCAACATTAAGGATCGTCAAGAGATAATTTTTGTTAGAGGTACAACTGAGGCAATTAATCTAGTTGCATATGCCTGGGGAAGATCTTACATTAAGGAAGATGACATTATTGTCACTACTGAATACGAACATCACAGCAATATTGTTCCATGGCAACTTTTGACACAAGAAAAACATGCAAAATTAGAATACATTGGAATGGATGATAACGGAGAATTAATTCTAGATGACCTTGATAAAATTCTAGCAACAGGAAAGGTAAAACTTGTTACGTTTAGCCTAATGTCCAATGTTTTAGGAACAATAACTAATGCACAAAAAATTGTTGAGAAATGTAAGGCAGCAGGTGTTCTCACACTAATTGATGGTGCACAGGCAGTTCCTCACATGAAAGTTGATATTGAAAAATTAGGATGCGACTTTTTTGCATTTTCAGGACATAAAATGCTTGGACCTACAGGAATTGGAGTTTTGTGGGTTAAAAAATCCGTTTTAGAAACTATGAATCCATTTCACGGTGGTGGTGATATGATTAGGGAGGTTCACAAGTATGAAACAACATGGAATGATTTACCATACAAATTTGAAGCAGGAACTCCAAACATTGCAGATGTTGTAGGATTAGGTGCTGCAATTGACTATCTAACAAAGATTGGAATGGATAACATACGAGAACATGAGATGGAACTGACAAAATATGCTATTGAAAAACTATCTGAAGTAAAAGGCCTTCATATCTATGGTACCAAAGATATTTCAAAACGTGGTGGTGTTATTTCATTTAATTTTGCTGATGTTCATCCACATGATGTTGCACAAATAATTGATGAGGAAGGAATTGCCGTTAGATCTGGCCATCACTGTGCTCAAGTGCTCATGGAGAGACTAAATGTTGCAGCAACATCTAGGGCAAGCTTTTACATTTACAATAATCACGGAGATGTCGACACATTAGTTAAATCACTAAATACTGTAGCGAGGTTGTTTAAACTATGAGTAGTAATGCCGATATCTATCATGAAATGATAGTTGATTATTCAAGAAATCCCATAAACTATGGAAAAATTGAAGATCACGACGTAACATTTCATGATTCCAATCCTCTGTGCGGTGACAGTATTGATATTGATATGAAGATTGATGATAACAAAGTTACTGACATTAAATTTCATGGAAAGGGGTGTGCAATATGTATGGCTTGCTCGTCAGTTTTAACTGAAATTACAAAGGGCAAAAGTCTAGATGATGTTAGAAAAATTGAGAAAAATGATGTTCTCGGTGAATTAGGTCTTGAGCATCTTCAAGCAGTTCGCATCAAATGTGCCTTGCTTTCATTGAAGGTTCTAAAATCTGCACTTTACACCTATCTTGGAGAACACCTAAAGGATTCTCCTGATATGGATAAACTAAAAGAAGAGGCAGCAAATCTGTACTAGCATGAGTGATTTCATTCCTGCGATTCCTGTAGAACTTCAAATTCGAAAAATAATTTTTGAGAAATTCAATGATGTTGATACAAAATTTACAAATGATGAAATTTTTGAGATAATTAAAAAAAATGGTGACATTGATCCTTCTTGGATAATTGATGACACTGAATCATTTTTTACAAAAATTTGTGATTCTGGTTTGGCGCGAAACATTGCACAAAATTTTACAACAATCTGGATGAAGCTATTTGATCCTGTAGAAAAACTACACTGTAATGCTTGCAATCAAGACATCTATCTTGGAACATCCGAAGATAGGGTTTGCCCTAATACTTCTTGTAATTCTTCTATTTAGAGCGGTATTTCACTGCAGCATCCTCAAGAGCCTTAATCATTGGCAGTTTTTCTCCTGTCAGGTAAAGAACTAGTGCCCCTCCCGCAGTGCTAACATGGTTAATCTTGTCTGCGAGTCCCTGCTGCTTTAGTGCTGTCGTCAGATGTCCTCCGCTGACAAGAGACGTTGCCATGGAATTGGCTACGGCATTTAGCAACTCTTTTGTCCCATATCTGAATTTCTCTTTTTCAAAAAACCCGGCAGGTCCGCTAAAAAACACAGTTCCAGCTCCTGAAATTAATTTTGAATAATATTCAATGGTCTTTGGGCCCAAATCATAAATTTTGTCATCCTTCTGAAGTTCTCTCACATCCATCTCTATTCTCTCGCCGTCCTTGTCAATTGCAATATCCACTGGCGTTGCAAATACATCCGGATATTCCCCAATAAGGGCATGTGCTTTTGCTACAACTTCGTCTTCTCTTTTAATTCCAAGCGGTGCCTTTACCCTACCCTGTGCACGCATAAACACATTTCCGATTAATCCAGTAAGCAAAACATGGTCAGCACGGCCGTTTTGGATCAGATGCTTGATTGCCTCCAGTCTGTCTATTACCTTTGAGCCTCCAAGGACAATTACATGCGGTGCCTTTGTCACAGTCATAATTTCGTCCAGATTTCTAACCTCCCGTTCTACAATTCTTCCAGCACAAGCAGGAAGAACCTGGGCAAATCCAACAATTGATGGATGTGATCTATGCGCACTAGGAAATGAATCCAAAACTACAAGATCAAATAGCCCGGCCAGACGAGTCACCATTATTGTTTTAGCTGCATTTTCTGGTTTAAACTCATAATTCTCTTCGGCACACAATCTTAGATTGTCCAATAACAGAATGTCTCCGTCTTGTAAATTCTTTATTGCATTTTGTGCAGCTTCGCCAATTGTGTCCTCGACATATTTTATTTTTTTATTCAAAAGTTTTTCAAGAACTTTTGCATGTTTGTCCATTCCAGTGTAGTCATTATTTCCAACTCTTCCCTGGTGAGATGCAACTACAACTTTGGCATCTTTTAGGGACTGCAATGTTTCAATTGCTTCTTCGATTCTTTTAGTACCTGAAATTTCCAGTGTTTCTGGATCAATTGGGCAATTCATGTCGACTCTTAAAAAAACTGTCTTGCCTTTTAGGTCAAAATCATCCAGTGTGAGTACCTTCACGACTTGTCTATTGTGCACTTGGTTAAAT
>JABDKK010000042.1 GCA_013002265.1 Candidatus Nitrosopumilus sp.
CCTTTAAACTACTAGTTGCAACAATAGCAACATCCACGCCTCTTCCATCGGTATGATCTAAAATTTTTTGTTTTCTTGATTCATCCTGTGAATTTATAGAATCGGTGATGTTGAATTTTTTGGCAAAATTGAGCCTAAAATCATTTACATCCAAACAGAAAATTTTTGAGAATTTCTTTGCATGTGCAAGCATCACATGCATCATCCCTGTAGGACCTACTCCAAAAATTGCAGCAGAGTCATTTTCATGATAAGAAAACTTTGTCCATGCACGAACACAGCATGCTAGAGGTTCAATCATTGCAGCTTCTTCAAAACTCAGAGAATCTGAAATTTTCAAAACACCACCATGAGTAACATTCCATGCAGGAACAACATATTCTTCAGATAAACCACAAGGGGCAAGATTAGTTTCATAATATTTTTTGCACATAGTTTCATTCCTATGTTTACAAAAATGACACTCATAACATGGTACATGATGATGAGTGAATACCCTATCACCTTTTTTGAATTCAGATACATCAGTTCCAACGTCTAAAACTATACCTGCTGGTTCATGACCTAATCGCATAGAGGGTTGTCCATATTCTCCAAATACTTTTTCTAAATCAGAACCACAAATACCACACGCATGCATTTGAATCAAAATATCCCCAGATTCTAAGATGGGTTTTTCTGTTTCGTCAATGGATATTTTTGATGGTTCTTTAACAAAAGCTGTTTTCATTGAATAATAGTGAATTGTTGATTATAAGTAGATTAAACCAATCACACACCAAGAATCTTCTTGAGCATTACTCTATAATCGACTTCAGTTTTTTGACTTCCTGTAGCAGGTAATGCAAATACCAAAGTAGATTTTTCAGCTCGAAGTTCTGTTAATTGATCATTGATTGATTCTGTTATATCATCGCTTACTAGAACCAATCCCACATCAGAATCATCTGTTAATTTTTTGATTTCATCAAAGGCTTTTTGAGGCGTTTCAGAGATTATGCCCGGAACACCTGCTAGTTGGAAACTAGTTACAAATGATTTACTGCCAACAGTGAAGATTTTCACATTTAAAATTTTTCTACATTCTAATTTAACCCTTTTTGGTAGGCATTATAGCAAGAAAGATTGATTTAGCTAAAAAAAGCAGTAAATCCATGGCAGAAATCGACACTCAAAAAGATGTTTATCTATTCCTTCATGGAAGAATGGATCTAAAAGAAAAGGCAACATATGCACTATCTACAAAAGGGTTTGCCAAAGATAAAATCATAATGGCACTTCCAAGCAAAGTTGGAAATGTTGGTGATTATATGGCAATGTTATGGATGCCACCAAACCCAGATCATATCAAAATTCAGCAAATAACCAAAGTGGAACAAGTAGAACCAGAAGGAATGATAGGTCTATGGAAAGGTGTTTCAAAAGACGATATCGACACTGTAAAACTTTAGAAACTAACTAAACCCAGCACCAAATTCAGTACCTTTGTCTAAGAGATCACCAGAATCTGAATTTTTTAGTTTTCTAAATAACAAAGTCTCATAAACCAATTTCATTGCCTCCTCATCATCAACTTGACAGTCTTCTTTAACTAAATTTTTGTATTTTTCTAATTTTCCAGCATCTTGTTCATCAGGAGAGATGTTATCATGAACCATAAGATTGGCAATTTTTTCTATTTCAGAATTTTGTTGAATATCATCCATGCTTTTTTATCTAGTTTCTAGTTATTAACACATTCGAACAATTAATTTCTACAAATCTGAAATCAAACCTGAAATAAAATCTGAAAACTCTTCATCAGAAAAAATAATTTCCTCTGTTTGGTTTTTAGTCTTTGCAAGTTTTGCAGATTCCAAATGATAGCAAGTTGTTTTACAATTTAGGGTACCAAAATAAAATCCAAGACATGAACAGAAATCATTATCAGGATCTATCCAGTGTTCTTGTCCTTTACCCACCACAGTCCAGATTTTTCTTTGACTGGGCTCAAAAGTATGTATTTTCACACGTTTTTCAGAAACTATTGATTCAACTCTATCAGAGTCTTTGTTCACAAGAATTTAATCAGATATCTTCAGTATAACTTTGATGCTACATTCAAGAATAATACCTTCAAAGCCTGCCATGGTTTTAGAGGGTAAAAAAAAGAATCTAATCATTACGGATATCCACATTGGTTTTGAGAGCAGTATGGCATCAAATGAGATTTTCATTGGAAAAAATTCAACCATTAAGCAAACCATTGCAGAAATATCAGAAATAATCGATGATGAAAAACCAGACTCTATAATATTACTTGGAGACGTTAAATCAAGTCTAAAGAATATTTCAAAAAATGAATGGGATGAAGTTCCTATGTTTTTTAATGAAATTAGCAAAAAATGCAGCGTAGTATTAATTCCAGGCAATCATGATGCAAAGATTCAGAAACTTGTTCCAGAAAACATCCATATGATTAGCCCAACTGGTATGGTAGAAGAGGATGTTTTGTTAACTCATGGGCATACAATGCCCTCTGAGAATTTTTCACATGTAAATAAAATAATCATGGGGCATTTACATCCAGTTTTTTTTCAAGAAGATTCAGTTATGAATGGTCAAAGAGTATGGGTAACAATGAAAACAGAAAAAGATAAGATCTTTCCAAATAAATCAGGAGTGCTAGAAATTACAATAATTCCTTCGTTTAACAGATACTTTTATGCAACCCACAGAAAAAAATACAAAAAATCTATTTCGCCAATTATCGATAAAGTCAAAACTGCATCATCTGCAAAAATAATTACATTAGATGGATCAATTATTGGAAACGAATCAATGATTAAAAACGTGATTTAATTTTTTTAAAACTATTCAAATGGATCATATGGTTCTATAGGATCCTTGGTGGTTTCATTAATTTTTAACCATTCCAATGTTTTTACAAAAGAATCAGCCAACTCCAGAGTAGTCAACACAGGAATTCCCAATTCTAAAGATTTTCTCCTAATCTGATACTCATCGTCTAGCATTCCAACATATTTTTCCAAAGATAAAGTACTCGGAATATTTATGATAAAGTCAATCTTGCGTTCATAAAGAAGATCAGATATGTTAGGTTTTCGTTCAGGCTCTGAAATCTTGTGTACTATCTGAATCTCTCCAATTTTTTCTTCAAAAAATTCTGCAGTGTGTTCAGTTGCAAGTATTTTGAATCCAAGTTGCTTTAATTTTGCAATAGTTGGTAAAAGTTTCTCTTTATTTGTAGAGCCACCAACAGTTACAAGGGCAGTTCCTTTCTCAGGAAGATTATATCCAACAGAGGTCAATCCTTTTGAAAGGGCATCATAGAAACTATTTCCAAAGCATGCAGCCTCTCCAGTGGACTGCATCTCTACTCCCAATGCAATATCAGCACCATCTAGCTGCATAAATGAAAACTGCGGTACCTTAATTCCATAGTTGTGAATCTTTTGCCATTTGTTTTCAGGGATTTTAGGCAGGGGTTTGTCCAAAATAGCCTTTGCTGCAAGCGAAATTAGGTTTGTTTTTACTAGTTTGGATACAAACGGCATAGAGCGTGATGCTCTAATGTTTAACTCTATTACATAGACATGATTATCGTGAACCAAAAATTGCAAATTAAAGGGTCCCTTGACATTAAATGTTAATGCAATCTTTTTTGTGTAATCATTAATTGTTTCTATAATTTTATTATTTAACCTCCATGGCGGAATGCACATCATTGCATCACCAGAGTGAACGCCGGCTGAATCAATGTGTTCCACTATTGCTCCAATGATAACCTCTTTTCCATTACTAATGCCATCAACATCTACTTCAAGAGAGTTGAGCATAAACTTGGAAATTACAACAGGGTGATCAGGGGAGACATCAGCTGCTTCTTTGACATATGTTTTTAATTCTTCTTGGGACCAAACAACTTTCATTGCTGCACCAGATAAGACATAAGAGGGTCTAACAATTACAGGAAAACCAACTTCTTGTGCAAAATTTTTTGCTTCATTGAGATTTGTAAATGCCTGCCATTTGGGTTGCTGTATGTGTAACTTGTCAAGCTCTGCACTGAATTTTGAGCGGTCTTCTGCCCTATCAACATCTTTTGCAC
>JABDKK010000063.1 GCA_013002265.1 Candidatus Nitrosopumilus sp.
ATATCACAAGATAATTCCATATCCAAATCAGATAACTTTGATTGTGACATAAGTTGATACAGATACGTCTGGAATTTGTGTACCTATTAGAATTTTGTAGATTCCTTGATGTGTATTTTCATCAACAGAGATGGTGACAGGTATTTGCAATACTTTTTCTGAAATATGTGTTGGTTCTGTTTTTGCATTTATTTTGATCATTTCAGAATTAGAGTTCCCAGATAAAACTAAATTCATACTTTGGCTTGTTTGAGGTGTTATGGTGATCAAAATCTCCTGTTGTTTTCCTTGTGGGATGACAATCTCCTCTTTTGCACTCTCAAGTAAAATTGGAATTGTAACTGAAGTATCCAATACCCCAATCTTGTTCTCAACCCACTCTGTAAACCACACCTGTTTGTCTTTGAAGGTAAATCCAAAGCTTTGAGACAATCCACAGTCAGTTAAATCCCCACAATCAGACCAACTAGGATTCTTTGATGGGATGTCATATTCAATTAATGATTCAGAATTTGGATTAAACACTGCCAGTCTGTTTCCTGTTTGTTGATTAAACCACATGTTCCCGTTTGAATCAAATGCATTCCAATAAGGGCGCGTAATTGGAGTCTTAATCAAGCCTGAGGAATTGCCATATGTCAAAATTGATGGTTTTGACGTGGTAAACTCTGTCACTTTTTGATCATCTGTATTGAATTTGTAAAATGAATTTCCTGCCGTATCTGCAATCCAAATATTGCCCAGAGGCCCAGATGCAACGCCATTTGGTGCTTGAATTGAGCTAGGTAAAGTATACTGTTCAATTTCTTGTGTGACAGAATTTGTTTTAACAAGGATTGTTTCTTTCTGATACTTCCACATTACAAACCACATGTTTCCTTCAATATCCATAACTGCTTGGCTTGTGAAGAATCCTTCGGGAATTGAAAGAGTAGAGTTGGCGTATTGGCCTTTATCTAATCTCTCATGATTTAAAACAACTATCTGGTTTCCTGTAAAGTCATTGATTACAAAATTATCATTGTAAAGGCCTATTTTTTGTGGAAATGATTTTTTTGCGTTGCCCTGAATTTCAAACTTTGAATATACTTCTTCGGGGATTGAAAATCTCCACAGTGCACCGTATTGTTCATCTGTAAACCAAATCTCATTATCTTCAGTATGTGCAATGCCCCACGACATTGAAGCGGTATTTAGTGACCACATATCATTTGGATATTCTGTAAATTCTTTAGATTCAGGATCAAACTTTGCTATGCTGCCAGTGTTAGTTTCTGTAAACCAAATCTTGCCTTCTGAATCAGCAATTATTGATAGTGGCTGTGTACAAGGTGTGGGAATTTTAAATTCCTTGATGTATTGATTTGTTTTTGCATTTGAATTTCCGCAATGTTGGTCTCTTTCATCAATATCGTATTTATCCGCAGGAGTTCCTGTAATTTCTGTCTCTGCTTTACTTTCTTTTTGGGGTTCTGCTGATTCATCAAATACAGTTAATGTTACTGCTAAAACTATTAAAAATGCCATACCTATAACAAAGTAAATTGGTTTTGATTTTTTCACATTTCAAACCAATTTCAATCAGTTATAATTGATCAGAGCGTTTTACCATTGTACTAATGAAAAATTCTGGTACAACTATGGAATTTTTGGGAATATTTTTTACAAACTTATTAGACCAAAATTATGACATTATTTGATGGAAACTGATGATTTTCTTAGAGACAGATATGCGAAATTAATTCTAAAATCCACATCCACTCCTAAACCTGCTTCTGATATTTTTAAAGACACTGGAATACCGCTTGGTACGATTTATCGAAGATTAGACCTTCTCAAAGACGCGGGTCTCTTGCGAGTTGCAGGATATATTGAAAATGGCGTCAAAGTCAAAACATATCATAACAAACCTAGAAAATATCATGTCTCAAATCCTAGAATTTCCCGTATTTTAGGAATAATCCAAGACAACCCTGCCATTTCATACCGAGGCATACAAAAAATCACAGGTTATCCGTTTGGCACTCTGTCCAATTCCCTCTCTAATCTGGAAAAAGACTCTAAAATTATTGTCAAGCGTTCTACAAGGCGTACGCATCATTTCCCTTTGCACATCCCCTCCATTGAATATCCTGTACTGATCAACCTTCGAAGAGAAACTGCAAAAAAAATTATTATTTTTCTTGCAGAAAATCAAAAGGGCACGTATTCTGACTTTCGAAAATGTACAAACAAAGCTCCCTCTACAATATCCATTACGTTGACTAATTTAGTTGATGAGAGAATTATCAAAAGAATTTCAGGATTTTACCCTTATTTCGTATTGGAAGAGCCACAGTTCGTGCAAAATATTTTATCTAAAATTTCCCCAAGCAATACTGATAAAATGAAAGATAGGTTTGCAGATACGTTTTCTTATTTCTAGTCTGATCTGAAAATACCTACAATGAAAAAGGACAGCATAACTAGAATTAATCCATGTGTAATGTAACCATGAATACCATACACGCTATCAAAAAATGGATAAAACAAATTAATCCAGGATGTACTTTCTGCAATTGTAATTGCAACAAAT